>CAZAAK010000092.1:0-2579 GCA_964483145.1 uncultured Bacteroidaceae bacterium | reverse complement strand
GGCTTCGGGCTGGGTATTTATGCTCTTTTGAGTTTTACCGGACAGCAATAATATATAATGTTGATGTAGACGAGCACATCGAGCCTTCGCTTCCTGCTGCGCAGGTGGCGGAGTCGTTGGCTTTGCTCAAAGCAGGCGGATTTAGAGTTCCGTTGGCTACTGATCAGGTGTTGGTTACAGCCGACACTGTGGTGGTTCATCAAGAACGTGTTTTGGGCAAACCCCACAACTATCCGGAGTCGGTTGCTATGTTGCAGTTGCTTTCGGGTTGCGTGCACCAAGTCTACACTGGGGTTTGTCTCAGAGATAGCATTCGGTGTGTCAGTTTTACGGAATGCACGCAAGTCCACTTCCGGCACTTGTCCATGCGCGAGATAGACTATTATATCAAGCGTTACAGCCCTTTCGACAAGGCTGGTTCCTATGGTATTCAGGAATGGATAGGTATGGTGGGGGTGGAACGCATCGAGGGCTGTTTTTACAATGTGATGGGACTCCCTGTCTCGCGGCTATATCGTGAATTGCAAGGCCTTGTTGATGCGGACTGCGCCCTCGTCGACTAATTGATGTAGGGCTTTTTTTATTGTCTTTTCATCGCTCTCGGGCAACTGTTCCATCAATTCATCGCTCCTCAGCGGTTTTTTTTTCAGTTCTTCTAGAATTTGGCTTGCAACGGAATTTGGTGCAGACTCGTTCCCCTTGGCAAGGCATAGGTCGCAAGCGCCGCATGTATGGGTCGTTGCTTCGCCAAAATAGCCCAGCAACATATTGCTGCGGCATCCCGTTTCGGCAGTCACGTATGCCCGCATGGCCTCCTTCAGTCGGTTGGCTTGATCTTTTAAATTCTTGTAGTTGCAATCGCTCAAATAGAGGTTCTTGTCATCGATGCGAGGGGATGAGAAAACAATTTGTGGCTTCTTCTTTTTGGGTTGGTAGACGATTACTTTCATCGCGTCCATATGCATTAGCATGTCGGTTATCTGCTCGGTATCCATATACATTCGGCGAGCAAGAAGCCGTTCCGAGATAGGGGTGAAGTCGGTAAAAAGTCCGCCATAGAGGCGTAAAAGCAGTAGTAGTAAGTTGCTATATTTGGGGTGGTCTATTTGAAATCGATACAATTCTTCTCGGCGGATAGGCACATAAACTTTAGACTCGCTCTCTTCCCTCTCCGGCAGCAGCAACAGCCCCTCGCGTTCTAGAAATCGGGTGGCATTGAACAGCTCCAACGCACTGATGTGGTAGGTGCCGCACAATCCCTCTAGGTCGAAGTCGAACTGACAGTTCTCACCAGAGCCTATTGGCAGTTGGTAATAATTGCAGATGGCGCGATAGGTGGCGGCGATTTTTTGTCGTGAAGGAAAGCTCAAATCAAAATTCTGTTGGAGAGTCTCCAGATCGGCATCATTGTAGAGCATCACAGCATAGGATTTCTTACCATCGCGTCCAGCACGTCCTGCCTCCTGAAAATAGGCCTCGATGGAGGATGGTATGTCCATGTGGACTACGCAACGAACATCCGGCTTGTCTATACCCATGCCAAAGGCATTGGTGGCCACAATGACCATTGCATCGCCTTTCATCCAGCGTTCTTGTGCTGCATCACGCTCTTTCGAGTCCAGCCCCGCGTGGTAGTATGCTGAGGCAATGCCGTTGTGGGTCAACAATTCTGCTATTTCACGGGTTCGCCGTCGATTTCGCACATATACAATTCCGCTACCGCCCGTCTTCCGGATTATGCGCAACAACCGTCCCTCTTTGTCCATCTCACGGAATACCATGTAAGCCAGATTACTACGATAGAAACTGGTTTGAAACAGGCGACTGTGCGGACGGAACATCAACTGTTGCTGTATGTCAGACACCACTTTAGGAGTAGCCGTGGCGGTGAGGGCGATGATGGGAACGCTAGGGAAGTGTACCCGGATGCAAGCAATCTCCAGATAGCTTGGTCGGAAGTCGTAGCCCCATTGCGAGATGCAATGGGCTTCATCTACAGCGATCATGGAAACTTTCATTTGCCTGAAGTGCTCAACAAAAACCCGTTGGCGTAGCCGTTCGGGCGACACATAGAGCAACTTGATGTTGCCGTGGATACAATTGTTAAAGATAATTTCCTGCGCCATGCCACTTGTGCCCGAAACCAAACATGCGGCCTTGATACCGCGGTCATGTAACTGCTGCACCTGATCTTTCATTAGCGATATCAGGGGTGATACTACTAGGCAGAGACCTTCCTTCATGAGTGCAGGAATCTGGTAACAGAGCGACTTGCCTCCACCAGTAGGCATCAACACCATAGTATCGTTTCCTTGGACCACGGAGTTGATAATATCCTCCTGCAAAGGCCTAAAGGTATCGTACCCCCAATATTTCTTTAGAAGTTCTTTGGGTTTTTGGATCGGCATGGCAGTTGGCGGAATTTTTCAAAACCAACAGTGGGGTGGTAGTGTTAGCAAACATATCCACCGCCCCACTGTTGTTGATATTGGTTATCGTTTATCGGATCAGTGTCACCGTACCCTTTTGGGTAACGATGTCCTCAGTATCGGGTCTGCGGTAGCGAATGACATAGGCAT
>CAZAAK010000091.1:0-3190 GCA_964483145.1 uncultured Bacteroidaceae bacterium | reverse complement strand
AAAAGGGCTGATACCTCGTGAGAAGTGTCAGCCCTAATTTTGGTCAGCCGAAAAGCTTTACCGGACAGCAATAAATTGAAATACCCACGGTCTCAAATACAAGGGTCACTTCATCCCGTTGTTCAGTTTCCGCACAATCCACAGAACAAATGGGATGCTGAATAGAAAAGTGGCTACATCAGCCACTGGCTGGGTGAGTTCTACCCCCCGTAGCCCATAGAAATAGGGCAGAATAAAGAGCGCCGGGAGAAAGAAACTCCCCTGCCGCCCAATGCTGAGCAAAGTTGACCGGACTGGCATGCGGATGACCTGGAACAGCATATTGGTGGTCACTGGGACAGCCACTAGACCAAAAGTGATGCATTGGTAGCGCAACACCTCTATGCCCAGTTGCAGCATCATAGGGTCCTGGTCGCGGTAGCTACTGACAATTTGGGGAGCGAAAACAAAAAGCAGAGCGGATACGGAGATTAGCAACGCCGAAGAGAACGACATGGAAAAGAGGTAAGACTTGCGTACCCTATGATAAAGCTTGGCCCCGTAGTTGAATCCCGCTACTGGCTGAAACCCTTGGTTGACACCCAACATAAAAGAGTAGGCAAAAGTCATCGTGCGCGAAACCACTGTAAAGGCCGCCACAGTAGAGGCTTCGTGCCCAGGTGCGGCATACCGGGCTGCAGCATAGTTGAGGCACACCACACTGGCACAATTGAATGCCTGACGACAGAGGGAAGGAAACCCACCCATCAGAATCTCATAATAAGCTCGGACTGAAGGTCGAAAATTACGAAGCCCAATATGCACACTCTCTGGCCGAGTTGTACCCCAAAGGAGTAGCATCCAACCAATAAACTGACTGATTGCCGTAGCTAGAGAGGCACCGGCAACGCCCATTTTCAGAACAACGATAAAAAGTGCGTCAAAACCGATATTGAGAACCGCCCCCGAAACCAATCCGATGGTTCCCAAACGGGCATTGCCCTGCAACCGTAGCTGATTGTTGAGCGTTAGGGAGGTCATCATGAACGGAGTCGCCAACACGATGTATCTAAGATACTCCGTGGCATAAGGCACCACATCTGGGGTGGCACCCAACAGTTGGGCCAAAGCCACGAGATTGGGCAAAACAAACAGTGCTGCAGCAAGGCTGAGAAAAAACGGGGTGAAGAAGCCCACGGCCGCCATTGAGGTAGCCGTAGCGCGATGACGGGCACCCAGTTCACGCGAGATATAATTGCCGGACCCATGTCCGAAAAAGAAGCCAAAAGCATTGACAGCCAACATATAAGCAAACGATACACCAACTCCTGCCATTGCCTCGGTACTCAAATGGCCGACAAAGGCCGCGTCCACCACATTGTAGAACGAGGTCACCATCATGTTGAGCATTGTGGGTACCGCAAGACGGAGCACTAGCCTTCTCACAGGGGTCTGGGTCATTTCGCGGTATTTGTCGTCCAAGTTCATCTCCCAAATAACGGCAAAACAGATTAATATTGCACTCTTTGCAAGAAAAAATATCGAGGCTCAACAAGTTAGGCAGGCATATTAATTAGTAAATATTAATATACACTTTTGCAGCAAAAATACCATGCGAGTGTCTTTTCTAGTGAGGCCAACATACATTAGTTACAAGCCAAAAAAACAAAATATTGCATCATGAAAAGGATACTTTCAATCGTCTTTGCGCTGGCGTTGGCCGTGGCGACCAATGCACAAGTCACCTCTGCCTGCCCAGGGTTGAAAAATCCGGCTTCTTTCACAGCCGGTTCCACTTCTGGGCAGTTTGTGGGATACTATTCAGGGCAAAAGGGTAACAAACCATACACCGCGCCAAACGCCATCAGTGGCATTACCGGCGTCAACATGACCAGCGAAGTTATCAATGCCGCACAGCTTGCCACCACCACCGATGGGGGCGGTAGTTATTACTGCGGAAGCACCTTGAACAGTTCCAACCAATTCCGCATCATGTCCACTACCGATGGGCCAGGTACAGGGTCTTCGGCAGGCAAGGACCCGCTAGTCAGCTACAACCTACCTTATTGCCCCACCACTTTGGACCCATCAATCAACAAATCCATTCGTTTGGGCAATTGCCAAGTAGATGCTAATGCCGAAGCACTATACTATACCATGAATGTCCGCACCCAAAACGCATTGCTGTTCATCTACTACAGCATTGTTGTACAAGCCCCTGGGCATGGGACCACGGGGGACCCTTCTTTTGTTGTTCGCGTTGCCAAGAAAAACAGTGCCAACCAATGGGTGCAAATTACCGATACTCTTTGCTATGCCATCTCTAGTTCGGGCTTGGTCAATGGGCAGAACGGCTGGCATAGCTACAGTGGTTCGGGCGGTAACGGATTCTATCGCGACTGGAATAAGGTGGCCATCAACCTGAACAACTACCTTTATGAACAGGTGCGCATCGAGATTTACATTGGCGACTGCGCTGCCTATGGTCACTACGGCTACTGCTACATTGCAGGCGACTGCCAGCCTATGGAAATCAGCACTACAGGATGCCCTGCCGGTGCCACCACCAATGTTACCACCCTCACAGCTCCCGATGGGCTCAACAGCTACGCCTGGTATCGCACTGCCGTGGGAGGGCAGTATATACCCAACCTCTCTAACATTCCCACAGACGTCACGTGGACTCCCCTGAACAGCAACACCAACGTGTACAACTGCCAAGTTGAGGACTTCCGTATTACCCAAGGCGAAGGCATTGGTGAGCTGACCAACGACATGGTGTTCCGTTGCGACATGACCTCTGCCATGGACCCAGCAAAACCTTTTACCTCACATCTTTACGCTCGCGTTAACAATACCAAGCCGATTATGTCCATCGACACACTCAAGGACTGCGATGGCGGCGTAAACCTAACCAACCTTAGTTTTGTACCCAACGATGTGGACGGTTGCGACACTACCATCACCAACTGGTGGTTCTACTCCGGAGCCTCCAACACCACCCCCCTATTGGACAGCATTACAACCATGGCACTGGGTTCTCATAATGGCGAAACACGATTCCAGTGGAACGAGCCCGGTGTTTATGCCGTAAAGGTACGTTCTTTTAATGCCGAAGACCATGAATGCTACTCCGACAGCACCTACACTATCCGCGTCCTCGGTCGCCCCCATGCCGGCTTCACCATCTATCCCGGACGCGACGTCTGCG
>CAZAAK010000090.1:0-3419 GCA_964483145.1 uncultured Bacteroidaceae bacterium | reverse complement strand
AATTTTTCTTTCTGCAACCTATGCGGTTGTCTAAAATTCCGGGAGTATTATAGATATTTTATTCCAACACAAGTACAACGACCTCCCAAATCGAGCGCAACAACCAGTACATGCTCGACATCAATTTTGCAACTGCTGCAGACGGCACCTTTACCTATCTACCTAGTGAGACCACCCACACTGCTGAAGCCTACGCTGCCGCCGTACGCAGTAGCAGTGGTGCCACAATCCAGTTCAGCAACGGGGCTCTCTTTGTGACCAATAACCAGAATGTTGTGATGAGCACTTTGGGTGATATTCGTTCAGCACTTGAACAAACAGAATAGAACAAACCAAAGCCTTACCGGTCTTTTGCTCGCCTACATCTCCTAGCCGTCCCGAACCCACAAAGTTCGGGACGGCTTTTCGTTCCCACTTGAACACCACTGTGCGGAAACCTTGCGGCTACCTGGAAATCGCTTTTATTCCACCATAGCATTCGGTATGCTCTTTTTTTTGCTATTGAGGTTTAACGAATCTACCGTAGGAGAGCGCAACCATGTCCGGCATCGTAATCCTTTTATGGCCGCTCTGTTTTACTGACGCACATAGGGTCATAACCTGGAGGTAAAAGGTACTTTTCGAGCGCGATAAGACGTTCTTTTAGCGCCTGTTCTGCTATTGGGGAGAGGATGCTGAGCGAGTCGCAACACCGTATCATATGGTAAAGCGGCATCTCCCAAATCGTTTTGAAATTGACATCGTTGAGGACGAATTCCTGAAGGTCCTGTTCTGTTTTGTGTCGGTGGTGGATGATTGCCATATTTTCGTCAAACATCAGTTCAAAATGTAGAAAATCCTTCAGTATATAGGTCGACTTGCGCCCATGACGCCGCATGATGCGACCGGGGTATTGCAGCTTGGGGTGACGGGAGTTGCAGACATCATGCAACAGCGATACCATGGCTATACTCATTGGCTCCAACCCATGCCATTGGGGACGCCATAGGTTGAAGTCGGGCATAGCACAAGGTATAGCACTACAGTCCACATAGGCATATACAAGCGTTTCCAACTGATGCCAGGCATTGCCACCCACAAAGGCATGGTGACGACAAGGAATTGTGTAGAAATCGGATTCGCGCAAGTATTTTAGTATCCTGCCGACATTGCGGCCAGTGCCATCCGAGACTTTATTCAAGATATGTTCATAGGCATAGCGAAGGAACTCCCGCCGCTCTTCATCGGACATAGTATGCCCAAAATCAAAATAACCGTAATGCACGAAAAGAACCGCTAACTTACGAAACCCATTAGATAGGCAATGCCTCCAAGGATTCCTGTTCCAATATACTTGCAGAAGTGCAAATCCGCGCTAGAGGACCGCCAACAACTCCACATCGAATATCAAGGCTGCATAGGGAGGAATAGCTCCACCAGCACCACGTTCGCCATAGGCCAGATGATATGGGATATAGAAGCGATATTTGGCACCTTCCTTCATCAGTTGCACACCCTCTGTCCAACCAGCGATAACCTGGTTGAGACCAAAGTCGGCAGGTTGGTTGCGCTGATACGAACTATCGAACACGGTACCATCAATAAGGGTGCCATGGTAGTGACACCGGACCACATCTGTGGCCTTTGGGCTTTTCCCGTTGCCCTCGCTGAGCACTTCGTATTGCAAGCCGCTAGGCAAGGTTACCACCCCTTTACGCTTGGCGTTTTCCTTGAGGAAACTTTCCCCCTGTGCTTTAGCAACTTTACCAGCCTCATCCGAGGCCGCCTGTTGCCGCTTTTCTATATCTGCAAAGAAAGAGCCGAGAATGTCTGAGGCCTCTTTATCGGAAATCCGCATAGGATTGCCTCTGAGAACATCATCCACTGCGTTGGCAAAGTCCTGTGCCGAAAGTTTGCCGTTCATACCCATTTCCTTAAGTTGGTGGCCAATATTTAGGCCAAGTGCGTAACTGAGTTTATCCATTGTTGATAATTGAAATATTAGAGCCAATAACAAGCGCAACAAGACGTTTCATTGCAATGAATTACAATGCAATTGACACGACAGTTGCATGCCTCACAGCGATGCAAAGATACACTAAAATGCGAGAAAGCACAAAAAAAGTTCTCTCGGCAAAAGCAGCACGAGATGAGACCGATGTCGCCCACTGAATACACACTTTGGCATAAAATTCTGCTACCATAATGTGCTAACCATAGTCCTAAAACATCAAAAGCATTAAGCACATCTACAAACTATCATACCGGCGTATCAAATATCTAAAGCGTATCGCAGAACCTTTCCAAGGCAAAGAGATATGGTATCAAAAACTGATATATCTTTTTTTTTTCGTACTTTTGGCGTTTCTGCCATTAGTTGGCAACCAAGGTAAAAAAAACGTAATACACTAACAATCAAACAAATTAACCCATATTACGATTTGAACATAGCAATAGAAAACATCAATACAACTAGACAATCTCACAGATGAAAAAAATATATTCCTTTTGCTGTCTTTTAATAATGTTACTGACATCTGTTTTTACCGCCAACGCCAGATGCAATAACGAAGTGGCACTGTGTCAGTTGACATTGCTGCCAACTGAACATCAATCCTATATCGCCCACAATAGCAATTGTAACGGCGACACAACTATCCATGCAGTACCTGCCGATTCCTCTTCGATTGATAGCCTTGTGATCGACACTATTTTGTGTCCGGGAACGACTTACACCTACGGCGATACATCCATTATCACCGCTGGAACATACATTGTCAGAGACTTTGATTCCGTTGGCCTATTCCGAGCTGTCACAACCCTTACCATTACTTACCGCGACACAAACGCATCCATATTTCCTCAAACCGCATGCGATAGCTACCTTTGGCACGATTCCATTTATACAACTAGCACCCATGAGCCCACTTTTACCACCACCGATACCTATGGCTGCGACAGTACGGTAACACTTCACCTAACTGTCAACCACAGCAATTCTGCTATCGACACTCAAACGGCTTGCGACCAATTCGCTTGGCACGATTCTGTTTATACCGCCTCTACGACCGAACCCACCTTTGTTTGGCAGAACC
This sequence comes from uncultured Bacteroidaceae bacterium, assembly GCA_964483145.1. Taxonomy (GTDB): domain Bacteria; phylum Bacteroidota; class Bacteroidia; order Bacteroidales; family P3; genus Colimorpha. The sequence continues at coordinate 345 of CAZAAK010000090.1, read as the reverse complement.
AAGCCGGCTGCGACAGCACGGTAACACTCCACCTAACTGTCAACCACAGCAACTCTATTATTGACACCCTAACGGCTTGCGACCAGTTCGCTTGGCACGACTCCGTTTATACCGAGACCACAAACACCCCAGTATTCACTACCCTTAACCAAGCCGGTTGCGACAGCACGGTAACACTCCATCTAACTGTCAACTACAGCAATTCCACTATCGACACTCAATCGGCTTGCGACATGCTCGATTGGCACGACTCTGTTTATACCGAGACCACAAACACCCCAGTATTCACCACCCTTAACCAAGCCGGCTGCGACAGCACGGTAACACTCCACCTAACTGTCAACC
>CAZAAK010000089.1:0-3606 GCA_964483145.1 uncultured Bacteroidaceae bacterium | reverse complement strand
AAATTTTTCTTTCTGCAACCTATGCGGTTGTCTAAAATTCCGGGAGTATTATAAAATGGCTGACACCTCATGAAAAGTGTCAGCCATAATTTTGCCGAGACAAAAAAAGTTTTACCGGACAGCAATAACAGCGAATTGTATTCGCTCGTGCACACATCACATCCAAACTTGTATAGAAATTTGGCTGAATCAGTTTCTTTTCGTATCTTTGCACGTGGTGGTGTTTACTTAATATCGAGTTAACGTCTTTTGTATCACTACCTTATACCAATCAAAACACTGTTTAACAACCGATTGACTGACCTATACCCAACCTAGAAGAGATGCTTGAAACTCCAGTTCTGATGATAACTTTCAACCGCCCCGATTTCACGCGTCAGGTGTTGGAGGAGGTAATGAAACTCCCGCCAAGTGAACTTTACGTGTTTCAAGACGGTCCTAGAGAGGGTCGGAACGATGAAACCCGCCATAAGGAGGTCCGCACCATAATAGAGGAGGCAACCAAAGGTAGCAGTGCACATGTACACACCTTTTATTCTAGCACAAACCTCGGTTGCGGGCCTGGTCCTGCAGCAGCACTCTCGTGGTTCTTTTCCGAAGTGACGGAAGGTATTATATTAGAAGACGATGCCGTGCCTCACCCCGATTTTTTCCCATACGCAGCACAATTGCTCCAATACTACCGCAATGACGAAACCATCAAGGCAATCGGTAGCATGAACGTGGATAGGCAGAAATGGGGCGATGGTAGCTACTACTTTTCCATGATGAACCGCAATTTATGTGCGTGGGCCACCTGGCGGCGGGCGTGGCAATATTTCGACATACGCCTTGCGCAGACTTCCCGTAGCGACCTTTCTAGAGCCTTGCGGCGATACGGGTGCGGCCCTCTGGAGAGGGACTATTGGTGCGATCGATTGGATGATGTGCATCGCGACGGCGTAGGCAACTCTAGCTGGGATATGCAGTTTTTCATGTCCATTTGGCTACAGCACGGCAAAGGCATCATCCCGAACGTAAACCTTTCTAGCAACATTGGCACCACTATGGACGCCACCCACCCACTCGGTCAAGGGAACATTATCGACAGAGTTCCCACCGAGTCCATTCTTCCACTCCGCCACCCTTCCTCGAAAGAGATTGTAGGGGAAGCCGATCGGCAATTCAACTTCCTTTATTTCCAGCCTGGTCGCGAAGGCTGGAAGAAATGGGATGTCTGCCGCTATCTACTTAGCAAACAACTGAAAAAAATTGTAGGACACACCGGACCATGGCGAAAGAAAAGATAATTTTTGGCATTCAACGACTGTTGGGTCGCTGGTTAGCCTATCCTAGTATTCCCAAAGACAGGACCTACGGGTTTGCTCTGACTAGAAGTGTTCGTTCCGAATGTACCTACGGAAAGCACAACAGGGTCTGCGCCCCCTTCTATCTAAAAAAGGTGACATTGGGGGACTACACCTACATATCCAAGAACTGCAGCATTGCCAATGCCGAAATAGGCAAATTCTGCTCTATTGGGCCCGACTTCCGTTGCGGTCAGGGGCTCCACCCCACCGGTGGCATAAGCACAGCTCCTATGTTCTACTCCACAGCTCGACAGAACGGCATCACCCTATGCACCGAGAACCAGTATGAGGAATCCCGCCAGACTCGCATCGGCAATGATGTCTTCATTGGTGCCGGGGTGATTGTACTAGACGGTATCAATATTGGCGATGGTGCCGTGGTGGGGGCAGGAGCTGTGGTGGTGCACGATGTACCCCCATACGCTGTAGTTGCCGGCGTACCCGCCAAGGTGGTAAAATACCGTTTCGACAAGGAGACTGTTGAGAAACTCCTTGCTACGCAATGGTGGAACTTGCCTGAGACCGAACTACACAAAGTCCGCGAAAATTTCTGGAATCCACAAAAATTTATTGATAGTCTGTAATAAACCTTCACCTATTGTTGTTTCTGAGATTACTGAACCTATGACCCTCAAAAGAGAGTCAAGGAACGTAAACTTTATTGAACGGTAGTTTCCTCGATGGTGGTTGTAGTGCGACGGATGATAACAGTGGGGTTAGGGGATGGACTGTCGGTAGAGAGGCTGTCGGCAGGGTGGTTTGCGGGGATACCTTCACCTTCTTCAGGATGCTCGCAAATGCCGATAAAAAGATCCACGTTGCCAATGTTACAGTAGGCCCCAAGCACATCCATATAACCTACACGGACGGTTACCGAACCACTTTCCGCCTTGGGAGTGAGAATATACTCGCCAAATTTGCTACCCTTACGGCAGGCGCACAAATTCTCGCTTATTACCTTAACGATAAGGCTATTGTCAGCAATTCCATCGACCGAAAACTGGATAGCGTTGTCCTTACCATAGACAAGATGACTTTGGGAGAGGTGAATGCGGTCGTCCTGTCGGCCCAAGCCAAGAGGAGTACTTGCGGAGGAAAAAGTCACCTTGGTTTCTCCGCTAATTTTAGGGACATCTTTGGTTTCGGGCTGTTGGGCCGTAGCAAACAGGCCTAAGCTAAGCGATACAGAAAGGAGCAGAATTTTTTTCATATTCATACTGTTATTCGGACTTTAATATTGTTGCACATGCTTTTTTATTGAAACTGCACGCCCACACGCTTGTTATTGACTTATTATGCGCACCGGATTGCGAAAAGTTGTGGACTACGCTACTTGTCCATTACCAAACGGACGTTGTGCCCACTAGCACGGGCAGTAGTATAGAAATTGAACCCAGACGATAGGAAATACAGTTCATAGGCAGAATCATCCGTATAGCCACTTGCCGTCCAATAGCAACCGTAGGAACCCACTAGGGCAACATCTTTGCCATCACGGTATCCCCCCGCTGGCAGGAATACTGCCCCAGCGGACTGCATGCGATTCCATTGACCCACAGTGTAGATATTGGTTTGGAATCCATCGGTGCTACCCGGAGTGAAAGTAATGCCATCGGGCAACACCCACCCATCGGGCAAAAGCACAAGCCCACCCATATCAGACCCTTCGGGACCCACCTGCCGGACTGTAGCCAAAGCACGGCGGAGCGAAGCATTCTGGCGATAAAAAAACAGGTATTTCCACTCCTTGTAAGTCAATGTGCGCCACTGCCCCACTTTACCACCCCCGTTGGATATGGCGTTTTGCTGCCCCCAATCGTATCCTATCCCGGCAATATCGTCTTCGCCAAGAGCATAATGCGCGCTAGTGTCATCGATGGAGTAGGGCATCAAGCCATTATAGCCCGATGTTCCCCACCCAAAAAGGTCAATCCAACCACTATTATTGGTATCTATCTGTCTATTATCAGCCCCGATAACATCATATTGATTGTCGGCAAAACGCCATTGGTCAGTTGTGGCTTGATACTGCAAATTACCTTGGGAAAAGACCACCGTAACGGCATCAGCAACCGAGAAGCGGGCATTGATGGCACCAACAGTGGGATAGAGAGGTTGCTCGACATCAGATTCCGACGGTTGACAACAGCAAAAGGCCAACACATTAAATAAAAGCAGAATGGGTAGTCCGAAAGTATGTCTCATTATAGTACTCCCCATTTTTAGACAGGGTTAATATTCAGTTATACTCATTGTT
>CAZAAK010000088.1:0-3853 GCA_964483145.1 uncultured Bacteroidaceae bacterium | reverse complement strand
ACAATCGGATAGCCAACCTTATCAACTCTGTTGCATTTGTTGGTTGAATTCAGCCCACAAACTTACAAAATATTTCTTGTTAATTAATTTTACATAGTTAGCATCTATTGATTTTAAATGAATTACGCTTTATTTTTTTATTTAAGCACCTAAATTCTAACGATATTTATGCTACTTTTGCACCGCCCTCACATGCCTTTACACAGGAATTGCCAACGTTGCGACAACTTTGTTTGGACATCTCCTACCTCAAAGAATACCCATTCCAGCAAATGTCGATGCCATCTACCACACAAACACCTCACGGCAAAAGCTAGTGCTTTCTTCTGAAACGCCCCAGCAATCAATTGCAAAGTCAAACGTAGCCATTTTTTTCTCCTGATTACTACAAACAGATTCCCACAAAAAAAATTCCAACGTCAATCTTCCTTCACAAAACTCCTCCCCCCACACACAAAACACGCCAAAGATTAAGACAAACCGAAATAAAAAGGGACTCCATCCTGAAAGAAGGAATCCCTATTGTCTGAGCCGAGCTACGCTCACAAAGCGAGCTCTAAAACAATCAGTCGCCCAAAGTAGCTACCATAACTGCCTTGATGGTGTGCATGCGATTCTCCGCCTCGTCAAAGACAATGCTGTTCTCGCTCTCAAACACCTCTTCGGTAACCTCAACACCGTCCAAGCCAAACTTAGCGTTTACATCGCGCCCAACCTTGGTCTCCAAATTGTGGTAGGCGGGGAGACAGTGCATGAATTTGCAATTGGGGTTGCCCGTATTCTTCATCATCTGGGCATTCACCTGATAGGGCATCAACATGTCGATACGCTCTTTCCAAACCTCATCGGGCTCACCCATGGAGACCCACACATCGGTGTAGATAAAGTCGCAACCCTTAACACCACTTACAGGATCATCAGTAACGGTGACCTTGGCACCAGTTTCCTTGGCAATATCCTGGCAAGTTTTCACCAAAGCGGCATCCGGTTGAAGTTTTTTGGGAGCAATGATGCGCACGTCCATGCCCATCTTTGCGCCTCCGACCATCAAACTGTTGCCCATATTGAAACGGGCATCGCCAACATAGGCGAAGGTAACATCACTCAAGGGCTTGTTGACATGCTCCTGCATAGTAAGGAAATCGGCAAGAATCTGAGTGGGGTGACTCTCGTTGGTCAGGCCGTTCCAAACGGGCACGCCTGCATACTGAGCCAATTCCTCAACGGTTGCTTGGGTGAAGCCACGGTACTCGATGCCGTCAAACATGCGGCCGAGCACACGGGCAGTGTCCTTCATGCTCTCCTTCACACCAATCTGGCTACCGGTAGGGCCCAAATAGGTCACATGGGCGCCCTGGTCCTTGGCGGCCACCTCAAAGGAGCAACGTGTGCGGGTAGATGTCTTCTCAAAAATGAGGGCGATATTCTTGCCCTTCATAGTGGGCTGCTCGGTGCCGGTATATTTAGCACGCTTTAGGTCGCGCGCCAAGTCCAGCAAATAGTTGAGTTCTTTTGGACTGAAGTCCAAAATCTTCAGAAAATTACGGTTTCTTAAATTGTAAGCCATGTTTTGTTGTTTTGATTATTTTTAATTGTTCTCGAAATATACCTATCCTTTTGTTTCCAACACCGTCCGCCCCCCCAATGCATAAATGAGTCCACGCAAATTTGCGTTCGGCCCAACTACCTCCCCGGATTCACCGCTTGCCAAACTGTTTTTTCTGCACAGCATAGTAGATCCAACTCCCTCCGGCAACAACCATGCAAACGCCCCCTACCAACATCATCCAAATGTTGCCGGGCCAATGCTCTACAGAAAAAACCATACCCGTCAACAACACCGCCAAGGCAAAACCGGAGACCTTCATCGAAAAGTCCCAAATCGGTTCCAAACGCAAATTTCCTGCCATATTGTCGTTCTTGACACGAAATGGAAAGAGGGCATACAGGAAGAGTAAGAAAACAATCAGCAAAGCACATCCGGCCATTACAACGAACTCATAGTCGGCCCATCCCAAGTACCTCAGCACACCTCCTGCCGCAAGAGTACACAACCCCAACAAAGCCACCACCGTCATCAACAAACGGAACTTGCGGCTACCTACGAAATCTTCCATATTTCCTCTTTCCCATCAAAAAAAGTTTCTGACCTAAGAATTAGATATCCTACCTCATGCACAGGCACCCCCGATGCACACTTAGGGATTGCCCAACAACGTTACTGCACAATACGGGTGCCGCAGTTGGGGTTGCCCAACTGACCAGCCTCGGTAATGATGCACTCCTTGCCGCCATTCTCCACAAAGATAATGGCAGCGCGAATCTTAGGCGCCATGCTACCTTCGGCAAAATGGCCATCCTGCAAGTATTGCTTGGCCTCGGCCACGGTGATGGTATCCAGGGCTTTCTCATTATCCTTACGGAAGTTAAGATAAACCTTAGGCACATCGGTGAGGATATAGAACTCGTCGGCTCCAATCTCGATAGCGCAGAGGGCACTAGCCAAATCCTTATCGATAACTGCCTCAACACCACGCACATAGTCACTTTCCTCCACTACGGGGATACCGCCGCCACCAACTGTTACAACAATATTGCCTGCCTTGGCCAACTGTTTGACAATGCGGATATTGTTGATGCGTTGGGGAGTAGGCGAGGGCACCACCTTGCGCCATCCGCGACCTTTGGGATCCTCCCGATAGACCGAACCAGTCTTTTGGGCCAATTCTTCAGCCTGTTCTTTGGTGTAGTAAGGGCCTACGGGCTTTGTGGGGTTTTGGAACATAGGGTCGATCTTGTTGACGGCCACCTGAGTGACAAGGGTAACCACATCGCGCTGAATATCATGACGGGCCATGACATTACGCAAACCCATCTCAATGAGGTAAGCAATGGAGCCCTGGGTCTCAGCAACGCAAAAATCCATAGGCATTGCCTCTATTCCAGCGCGTTTCCCTTCCTCATGCTGTAGCATCACATTGCCCACTTGCGGACCATTGCCGTGACCAATGACAATGTTATAGTTGCGTTTAAGAAGGTTATAGAGCGACTCGCAAGTCTGCTCCACATTCTCAATCTGTTCCTGATAAGTACCCTTTTGACCGCTGCGGAGGAGTGCATTACCGCCAAAAGCCACCACTGCTAATTTTCTCATCTAAATTTATAGTATTAGTTTATAGCCATTTACGAAATTCTTCCTCCAACGAGGAAAGTGCAAAGATACAACTTTTTTATAAATAGAAGAAAGGCACAGTGGAATTTTATCCACCCCCTTCAAAAAAATCCGAACCCGAAAACCAACAACACCCTCATTCCGCCCCAATCAACGATATTCACATCTAGGCCCAACAAAAAATGCAGTCCTCTATTGCTAGGTTAGCTGTTTTGTAGGAGATTCTAAAAAAAACAATGGGAACTATCGGATTAGCCCAAGAATCTTGCAAAGTCAGAATACAAGACAGGAAACCTCATCCACCATCAGCACACCACTAGTCGTAACATGGCTCCAACCAACCAAACGAACCCAAGTGGGGTCGTTGTGGGTTCGTCTTATTGTTTACCTTTTGTTTAGGTTTCTTTTACTTTTCTTTTACCTTTTGTTTAGGTTAGGTAAATAAACGGTAAAAGAAACCTAAACAAAAGGTAAACTAAAAAGCTGTGTTACCCTTACTCCACCATACTCTCTCACTATCCCTTCCTTTATCCTACACACCCCCATGTGGTAGCATTCAGACTATTATATTTTATTACGATACAATGCTTTGCTGTTATTTAATAATCGGCATATGACTGTTGGCCTGCTGAATTCAACCAACAAATGCAACAGAGTTGATAAGGTTGGCTATCCGATTGT
>CAZAAK010000087.1:0-4029 GCA_964483145.1 uncultured Bacteroidaceae bacterium | reverse complement strand
CAATGAGTATAACTGAATATTAACCCTGTCTAAAAATGGGGAGTACTATAGAATTCAGCGGCTGATGTAAATTTGCTCGTTCGTCTAATGTTTTAGTTCTGTTTTTGCAGCAGAAGTACAGCTTTCTTTTGAGTCCCAGTATAGCCAGCCTCAATTTCTGGGAGGATTATGCCTACAGGAAGCCTAACAAGAGCGCGGAAGACTCTCTGGAGTTGGATTTGTTTTACATTGCAGAGAACTTTTTCTTGCTATTTCACAAATTTGTCGTATCTTTGCAAACCGATTTTGAATAAAAAACTGTAGCTATGCGCAAGATATTACTTACTTTCCTGTTGGCTCTGCCTTTGATAGCCGTTGCCCAAACCACAGCTCCTTACGGTATTTATGTTTCTCAGAATCAAGGGACTGTTGATTGGTCCGCTGTCCATGAGGAAAGCGACCTTGACTTTATTTACGTTCATGCCACCACAGGAGCCACCGTAACCGACTCCCGCTGTAGTACCAATCTGTCGCTTGCAGCCAAGTCGGGTTTCCCCGTTGGAGCTGTTCACCGCTACGACCGCCATTATAGTGCCGAAGGGCAGTTTGCCAACTTTCAGGCTGCAGTCAAGGACTGTAGCATGAAGCTTGCCCCTGTTGTGTATGTGGTACCAGATAATCCTTACGACCTCAATATCAAGCGTCTTGATATGCTCCTGCAACTTATGGAGCAGGCATATGGTGTTAAGCCCCTTATCATGTGCACCTCAGAGGCTTATCTCAAATATTTTAATCTGGAGCGTTATGCCTCTTATCATGTTGTCATTGTCAGCAACGGGCTCAAGTTCCCTGCTACCCGCTATTCCGTTTGGCAGTATACCGACAAGGAGAAGGTACCTGGCGTGATTGGTTATGTGCCTGGGTTGAAACTTCATCCTACCTATAAAATTGGTAACGTTGCACTGCAGTAAAGCCTTATGAGAAGGTTTTTGGTTCTTGTTTTGCTGTTATGCGCCTCTTTGGTGTCGCGTGCCCAATGGGGGGTGAGTGCCAATGCGAGTTTCAGTTGTAGTAACTACACCTATGCCGAGAGTGGACTAGAGGCTTTCAACAACAGTTTGCCGCGAGGTTGGGCGCTTGATTTTGCACCGCGCGTTGTCTATGCTTTTGGCCAGAACCTGTGCGTTGGGGCCGACTTGGGCTTTGGCTATTCCAACCAAAGGTATACCGATGGTTTCTACAGCCCCCTTACCGAGGTTTGGGAGCGTTCGGAAATTCTCTGCCAAGAGTTTTATAGCGCTGCTGTGGGCTTGTTTGCGCGATATAAGGTCCACGATTGGGGGCGGTTACAGCTCCATGCCGAGTTGTCCGCCAGCTACAGGGGAGGGCTTGGCACCAACACCACCACACAATACGCCAAAGATGCCTTTGGTGAGATGAAGGAAGTGGTGAGTGAGTGTAGCGTGATGCAACACCGGTTGCAGTTGCAGCTGGTGCCTGTTGTTCGCTATCTCTTAGGCGCTTCGGAGCATGTCTCGCACTGTAGTTTGGACCTATACCTCAATTTTGTATCGGTAGCTTTTACCCACACCGATACTAGGGTCGTGGACGGGGAGTTTGGTATTGATTCCAAGGTGAGTAGCCAAACGGTTGCTGACAATCTTGGTCTAGGCTTGCGTTTGTTGGATGCCAGTCCCGTTAGCTTCGGCTTTACATATTTCTTCTAACCGACGCCTTCGCATGGCAACGGTGTGGGCATTCACAGGAAAGTGAGTGCTCCTCTTTTTTTTGTTAGAGTAGATGGGCATGCAGTGGTGCAATGTTTTTTTTATAATTCAGTGCAAATTTCAGTGTATTTGCAAAAAAATGTATATTTGCACTTGAAAACAACCACTATTGCTATGTCAAAATCCTTGTTCAAATATCTGATAGTCACTTTCTTGTTGGAGATTGTGGCTTCTGTCGGCAACACCGCCACCGCGCAAGACACAATCCGCTTTGTTGACGACACTTACATCTACATAAGTTGCGACACATTTCCTTCTGGTGTCATCAAGGGCTATGTCGACCCCGATGGCGACCTTACCGACTTTTTTGATGGCTACATCTACTTTTATTTTTCCCCTGGGGACACCCTTCTGATTTGGGGTGATTTTTGCTCTAACGGAGATGGTGCATACCTATATCTTTATAGCGATGGTTGGGTGTGGCTTCCTCCCGGAGACACTATTAATGTGGCAGGCTTTTCCAGCCCTTCTATTGTGCATTACGGTGCCAACACCGCCCCAGTTGCAGACAGCTTTGAACTGCACTTCGAGTGCCGCCCAAGCAACTGCGCAAATGGTATTGGTTTGTTTTTTGCCAATAACATTGGGGCTACTTCAGCGAGTCTTAACTGGCAACCTTACGATTATTGGGATAATTTTCTGCTGAGCTACAACGGCCATGATACTGTCTTGAACATGGGGTACTGCGAATTGAACAACCTTGCCCGCGACTCTACCTACCAATGTTCGGTCACTAGTTTGACCGATACTGGTACAGAGGGTTGCACCCATTTTTTGACCTTTACCACTGAGCCCTGCAATGCTCCAGTGACGAGGATTGCTACAACCGACATCACACATAGCAGTATCACCGTTTTTTGGGATGGTATTGACGGGCAAGTCTATCGTATTACGGACGGCATCACCACCGACACGGCATCCGCCTTCAGCTACACCTTTGCTGGCTACCAGCCCATGACCACCCATACGTTCACTGTTGTTTCTTTGGCCGACACCTGTTGCAGCGATTGCTCAGGAACCGTTACTGCCACCACACAATGCTACCGTGCTAGGGTCAGCGGCAACCGTCTGCTCATTGGCAACGACACCATCACGCTCACCGCCGATATTGCTGATGGATACCTTTGGAGTACAGGTGATACTACCCGGTCCATACAGGTTTCGTAACCAGGCTATTATACTTTGGTGGCCTATACTAGGGGCGGTTGTGCCGACACCCTTGTGGTAGGCGTTTCCAATCTGGAACTGGACATTGACATTGACCTGCCTGGATACCTTTGTCCGGGCCAGAGCGCAGATGTTCGTGTAGGCCTAGGTGGTGATGCCAATGTGCACGTGAACAATTTCATTCAAGCAACCCTTTCCGACCCGACGCGGATATTCCTGCCCGATGGCATCAACTGCGACCCGTCGTCCGACCATGGATGTTCCTATCGTTCGGAGTTGGATTTTAATGGTTTTGGGAATCATCAATTGATAACTGACGTTAACGACATCCGCTATGTGATGCTCGATTTGGAGCACTCCTATATTGGCGACATCTACATCAATATCACCTGTCCTAGCGGCAAGTCTGCCGACATACTCAAGTTTAGCGGATCCGGTACTTCCGAATGCACTTCCGACATAGGTGCAGAGCATTGCGGTTGGATTTCGGGCGACTATTACACTTACTTCCATTTTGGCGATGCCTACGATATGGAGGATAGTGGTAACCCTTGCGACTCCACACTGCCCGAGAATATGGCAGGTGTGGGCTGGCGTTACTGTTGGTCCAATAACACCGAGGCTGGCTACAGCTATGCCTTTGGTGATGCCTTGGTCTATCGTACTATCAATGCAGTCTATACCTCGTCTGGGAGCGCTGTGGATTCTTCCAACATTTCTGCTGGGACCAATTTCTACCATCCTGACCAGTCGCTCGAAGCTCTAATCGGCTGTCCAATGAACGGGGCTTGGTACATCGAGGTCATTGACGGGTGGTCGGCAGATAATGGGTACGTCTTTGGCTGGGAGTTGGCCCTGAACCCCGAGCGGTTGTCGCGTACGCAATACACGCCCACCGTGGCTCGGGCCGATTTGCTCGGCCAATACATCACCCGCCATAGCGACACCACCTTCACCATCACCTGTCCGGCCAACCTGTCCTCCGACACCACTATTTCCTATACTGTGCATCTTTACGACTCCGCAGGCAACATTTTCGATATATTGCTGTCCGGTAAAACTTTTCGGCTGACCAAAATTAGGGCTGACACTTCTC
>CAZAAK010000086.1:0-4755 GCA_964483145.1 uncultured Bacteroidaceae bacterium | reverse complement strand
AATTTTTCTTTCTGCAACCTATGCGGTTGTCTAAAATTCCGGGAGTATTATACTCTTGGGAACGTGGCTGCAATGAGAATTGCAGCGGCTTATTGCGACAGCTCTTCCCTAAAGGATCCTCTTTCGAAAATATTCCCCCCGAAAAGCCTCCTGTCTGCACCTATCTTATCAACTCTCGACCTAGAAAAAAATTAGGCTTTATTTCTCCTATTTCCAAATTAACTGCTATCTTTGCACAGGATAATCGGATAGCCAACCTTATCAACTCTGTTGCATTTGTTGATTGAGTTCAGCAAAAGAAAAGCAGGGTTGAATATCACCCCCAAGAGCGGTACGGACCTATTTTTGCGTGGTCTTATTGATGCCAAAAAAGTACTGCCCCTTGTTTTCTGTGGTCTTGCCAAAACGGATTGCGCGCCGTGGACAGTGATGATAACATGCCAAGCAGGTGGTACAATTACCTTGCCATTGAGGTCTCCCGCTAACCATCCGAATGTTCTGCAGTGGGCAACTTTTGGCACAAATGCCGCACGACACACAAGCATCGGTGCAATGAAAGGGCTTGTCATTCACCAGAAAACGGTAAAAAAGTGGTTGTATAACAACCGATTTCAATCCCGCAGCGTTGGTAGTAATCATTTGCGATACATGTTCTTGCCTCCTTAGGAGGGTCTTTACTTCGCAAATACGCTGTTCGGCTTGGCTTAACTTTTGGTTGGCTAGTTCGGTAGAATCCACGTCCATGCCAGGCAAGTTGACATAAGTGTTGGGCATTTGTATTGATATTGAGGCATCAAGGGGTAGCCCAGCACATCGGAGATCTTTACGGAAGTACTGTTCGGTTTTGGCACAATCGTCGCCACAGGTGCACACCATGAATGTATATTTTGGGCGTCCTTTTACCCGCATTTGCCTTATGAATGCTGACACAAGCCGCGGAGCCCTCCAAGCGTAAACTGGGAATACAAATCCCAATCGTTCACCATTCTCGAACGCAAATTCATAATTTCCGGCACGTTCCACGTCGGGGATAAAAAACAGGTGTTCGCCATTTTCGACAAGGCTCTTTGCTACGTGCCGACTGTTGCCCAATCCAGAAAAATAAAATATCATTTTGCAAAGTTACATGTTTTTTTCGGCTCTAGGGTAAATCATTAGTATTTTCCTTCCATAATTTATGAGGTGCTAATGATTTTCAGCGATTTGTATTAATCAAGCCTATATGGTTCCTCACGGTCCGACCTAGCATACACAATCAAGCCTGCTATTGCCAAATAGGCTTTTTGTTGTTCAAGCGCAATTGCAGAATCCAAACTCACCACACAATGCTTCATGTGTGCCCAATTTGCGTGGCCAAATTTTTCGAGCATGACCAAATAAAACAGACTTTTCTGCGTTAACGATTTTTGAAATGGAAGAAAGGAATATCATAGAAATCAAGAACAAGCGGGCCAATTATGAGTACTTTTTATTGGATGACTATACCGCTGGTATGGTGCTGACAGGTACCGAAATCAAGTCGATCCGCGATGGCAAGGCCAACCTCACCGACAGTTACTGTGTGTTTATTGGGGGGGAGCTTTTCGTACGCGGAATGCACATTTCGGAGTACCGCTTTGGGTCTTACCTCAACCATGCTGCAAAACGCGATCGGAAACTGCTTCTTACCAAACGTGAGCTACGCAAACTTCAGAACAAAATCAAGGAGCGTGGATTCACGATTGTTCCTGTCAAACTCTTCGTCAACCCGCAAGGCTATGCCAAACTACTCATCTCCTTAGCCAAGGGCAAGAAGTTTTATGACAAACGTGAGAGTATCAAGGAAAAGGACACCAAACGTGACCTCCAACGAATCGTTAGATAATGAAAATTTTCAAGTTTGGCGGGGCTTCCGTTAACAGTGCAGCGGCAGTGCGCAATATGGCCGCAATCGTTAGCAGGTTCAATAGCGAGCCTTTGACAATTGTGATTTCCGCTATGGGCAAGACTACCAATCGGCTGGAGCAGCTTGTCCCCGGGGTTCGTCCCAAGGCAGAGCATCCGCTGATGCTAGAGCAACTGCGCAACTACCACCTACAAATTATTGACGATCTATTTTCAAACCCAAATCACCCTATTTATCAAGACTTTGCAAGCCTTTTTCGCCAGCTGGCACAATGTTGCGCTAAGGAGCCCACTAACTACAATTTCGATTACGACCAAACGGTCTGCTTTGGAGAACTTATTTCTACGACCATCATCAGCCATTACCTAAACTCCATTGGGTTGAGCAACCTTTGGGTTGATATCCGCCAAATCATTCGCACCAACCACAACTACCGTGAGGGTATTGTGGATTTTGAACAGACTCAATTAAATGTGCAAAAATATAAGGCGCAGCATTCCGATGCCATTACTCTCGTTACCCAAGGGTTTATTGCAGGGACTTTGGATGGCTACACCACCACCTTAGGGCGTGAGGGTAGCGACTACAGCGCCTCTATACTCGCTTACTGTCTCGATGCCGAGAGTATGACCATTTGGAAGGATGTGCCCGGCTTTCTTAATGCCGATCCAAAATATTTCCCCAACACCGTTAAGATTGAGGAAATCCCTTACAATGAAGCCATTGAGTTGGCTTACTATGGAGCTAGTGTCATCCACCCCAAAACGGTAAAACCTATTCAAAATAAGAATATTATATTGAATATCAGGTCGTTTATTACTCCAAATGCCCCAGGCTCCGTGATTGGTCCTTTCGAAACTATCCGTCCGCTCACCCCGCTCTACATTGTCAAACACAGGCAAACGCTCCTCTCCATATTTCCGAAAGACTTTAGTTTCATAGCCGAAGACAATCTGCAAACCATTTTTGCTGCTTTGGCAGAACTTAATATTCGTGTAAATTTGATGCAGAACTCGGCACTTAGTTTCTCTATCTGTACTGATGACAATGAAATGTTACTTTCGCAACTACATGAAAGGCTCTCTGGTCAATTCTTCTTGCGCTACAATCGCGACCTCCAGCTTGTCACCATACGCTATTACACTCAAGAGATTGTGGACAAGATTGTTGCAGGGCGGCCGGTACTCTTGCAGCAGCGTTCCCGTATTACTGCACAACTGATTGTACAGTAAGGAATACACCAACATGATGTAATGTAATGAAAAACATCCTACCTTCTCGCACTTCATCACTAAGTCGGCTCAATCGCGTGCTCGTTGGACGAGACTTTGAACATGCTCGTTTTTTTATTTTGGTGGACGAGAACACTTATTGTCATTGTTTTGCCCCTTTGGTCTCCCATGTGGACTGCTTTCAGGAAGCCGAGTTCTTGGAAGTTCCTGCAGGTGAAGAATGTAAAGACATTTCCATTGCCCAACAGCTATGGGAAACCTTGCTGGAAAATAATGCCGACAGAGATACCATATTAGTAAACCTAGGCGGAGGCTGCGTCAGCGACCTCGGAGGTTTTGTGGCTGCAGGCTATAAGCGCGGTATCCGTTATATCAACATTCCCACCACCCTTATTGGCATGGTGGATGCTGCTATTGGGGGCAAAACGGCAATAGACCTAGGAGGTAGCAAAAATCAGGTAGGTTTTTTTCATCAACCCGAAATTACTTGCATCGAGCCTAGTTTTCTCGACACATTGCCTGACGAAGAGCTCCTTAGTGGTGTCTTTGAAATGCTTAAGACCTTCCTGATTGGCAATCCAGAACAGTATCAATCTCTCTGTGATATGCTCCTTAGTGGTGCGTTTGTGGTGAAGCCAGACATGATAGCTGCTTGTGCCGAAATCAAGGCTGCCATCGTCAAGTCCGACCCCAAAGATCAAAGCATCCGCCATATTCTCAACCTAGGCCACACATTTGGCCATGCTATCGAGTCTTTCAATCGTCAACCCGGTAGAGCCCCTCTTGGCCACGGCAAATCGGTAGGTATAGGGCTGATATGTACGTTCTATCTTTCAGTACGGAAATTGGGCCTGCCTCAAGAATACCTCAACCGTTACCGCCAAGTAGCCTCAAAATTAGTATCGCTCCCGCATTATACACTTAAAGAAACAGAAGAAATCCTCACCTATATGCGCCAAGACAAGAAGAGTGCCGAAGGCAAGATACTCTGCGTATTATTACAGGACCTTGGCTCTCCCGTCATTAATGTTGCTGTGGACCAAAACGAGGTGCGTGATGCCTTATTGAAGGTTAATTAGCACTTCAATATCGATATTAGGTTTTGGTAATATGTTTTTCTCAATCCTCATTGCCATTGTGGGTGTCTTTTCGCTTTTGCTTTTTGTAGAAATCAAGCGCGACCAGCAAAAGCATGGCAACATTTCTTTCTGCGAAGCACAACTTTCGTCCGAGTTCCGTTGGTTGGAGGTGACGAGCATGAGCGACGAGCAGGTGCAAGAAACTCTCAGTTTATTGATGGGTATTTATGGAATCTCCCATGAACATGTTTTTGCTCCCACTGTTGAGCGAAGCGGCAACATTGTTAGACTTAAGATTGACCCTAAGCTGCGACTTGGCGACTTTGCCTCTTGGGTATACAACTTTATGTATGGCCACACCCAAGGTGAGGTTTATCAGGTTTGCGGATACTATCCCATCGAGACTGCTGAGTTCGATGGCAAGAAAATGCGCAACACTGCCCTTATTTTTTATACTCCAAAGATTTTGGCCTATGATGATGTTTCCAACGTTTTCTTTAGAACAAAGTATAATACTCCCGGAATTTTAGACAACCGCATAGGTTGCAGAAAGAAAAAT
>CAZAAK010000085.1:0-5165 GCA_964483145.1 uncultured Bacteroidaceae bacterium | reverse complement strand
TTTTTCTTTCTGCAACCTATGCGGTTGTCTAAAATTCCGGGAGTATTATACTTCTTTATGAAGCCCGACAGCGCCCTGAATCAGAAACAGACTCCATTTTTTTATCCCGACTTCTCAAAGGACATACATCACGAAGTGGAATTGGTAGTAAAAATCAATCGCCTAGGCAAATGCATCCAACCGCAATTTGCCCACAAATACTACAACGCCGTGGCCCTAGGCATAGATTTCACCGCCCGCGACCTCCAAAAAAACTTTAAGGAGCATGGCATGCCGTGGTTGTTAGCCAAGGGCTTTGACGGTAGTGCAGCAATCGGGCCTTTTGTTGAGTTGGAAGAGATGGAAAAGACCATCAACGACCTTCATTTCGACTTAAAAATCAACGGCACTTTGGTACAACAGGGTTATAGCGGAGAGATGATTTTTGATGTTGACCACCTAATTGCATATTTGTCGCGTTTTATCACACTAAGGACGGGCGACCTCATCTATACCGGCACTCCGGCAGGTGTGGGTCCAGTGAAAATTGGCGACCACCTGGAGGGAACCATCGAAGGAAAGCCCATGCTGTCGCTGGATATAAAATAGCCATACCCACACACGCCCAAACTCAAATGGCCTGCCCTTACTGCAAAGGACAGGCCATTTTTTTGTGGAGGAACTATCATCTTAAAGTGCTTCAGTTTCGGACAAACATGTCATCCACCGAAATGGAGTTTTAGGTCCTGAAGCTTTTTGTCACGAAAACGAGTCCAGACTTCGGAGAGGAGGGCTTTGGTAGAGAGGGGAAAGTCGGCTTTCATCATCCAGTCGTAGTAAGCGGGTTCGCGTTCAAAGACCTGCTCAAGGGTTTTGCCTTTGTACTTGCCAAAATTGAAAATCTCGTGGCCTTTGTCGTCATAGGCAATATGGCCAACGAGGTCGGCCCATTGGTTGACCTGTGTAAAACGGCTGAGCTGCTCCATATCATTGACAACAGGTTTACTCACCTTGCCGTCTGGAGCGGTGTATGTTACATCTTGGTAGCGGTCGAGTTGGGCCATAAGTACCTCATAGGTAGCTAATGTGTCGGCATCGGCGCTATGGGCATTCTCCAAATCTTTGTGGCAATAGAAACGGTAAGCAGCCCTGAGTGTACGCTGCTCCATCTTGTGGAAGATATTCTGTACATCAATAAGGCGGCGACACTTGAGATTGAATGGATAGCCGGCCCGTAGAAATTCCTCCACCAACATTGGCACATCAAACTTATTGGAGTTGTAACCGGCTAGGTCAGCCTCGCCGATAAAAGCGGCAATTTCGGGAGCAAGATCCTTGAAAGAGGGCTTGTCTGCCACATCAGCATCACTAATGCCATGGATGGCAGTAGTGAATTCGGGGATATGGATGGTGTTTCCTTGGGAATCCACAGGTCGGACACGGTATACCCGTGTATTGGCAGTTTGGTCGGGTCGGACCATATGAAAGCACATTTCAACAATATGGTCGTGACCTACGTTGACACCAGTAGTTTCGAGATCGAAAAATACAATGGGTTTCTGGAGATTAAGATTCATAGAAGTTTTGATGTTAAAACAATTTTGTGGATATCAAATAGCAGTTGACAATCATAAAGCTGGTAAACAAATTTCTAACCCTTTGAACATCACAGAAAATTCCAATAGCTGGATATTGCCATTAAATATTGTCATTTGATACGTTGGCACTTAGGAGCATTAGCGTATAGATTGGTGAATTTTGAGAAGACGCAAAAGGAGAGGTTCAACGAGGTCGAGCCGAAGCATATTGGCCCCATCGGACTTGGCAACAGCTGGGTTGGGGTGGGTTTCCATAAAGATGCCGTCGCAACCTACAGCCACAGCAGCCCGGGCAATGGTTTCAATCATTTCTGGGTTGCCCCCAGTAACACCTGAGAGCTGATTGGGACGCTGGAGCGAATGAGTGATGTCGACAACAACAGGCACACCGTTCTTTTGCATCAGTGGCACGCCTCGGAAATCAACCACCAGATCTTGATAACCAAAAGTTGTGCCACGTTCGGTGAGCATTACATTGTCGTTACCAAAATGGTTGACTTTTTCCACGACATAAGCCATGGCTTCGGGTGAGAGGAACTGGCCCTTCTTGATATTGACGCAACGACCTGTTTGGGCAGCAGCCCGAAGCAGAGAGGTCTGACGACAGAGAAAAGCGGGAATCTGCAGCACATCGACATAAAGCGCGGCAATAGCAGCATCCTCCTCGCAATGAATATCGGTCACCACAGGAATGCCAAAACGGTCGCGTATGGCTTGCAATATTTCAAGGCCCGCCTTGTCGCCAATACCAGTGAAAGAATCGATGCGAGATCGATTAGCTTTGCGATAACTAGCCTTGAAAGCAAAGGGAATTTGATGCCGCTCGGCAATAGTCACCAACTGTTCGGCGATGTCGAAAGGGCTTTTTTCGTCCTCAATCACACAAGGTCCGGCAATGAGAAAAAAATTGCCAGTTTCCGTATGACGAAGATTCTGTATTTTAGGGTACATGACTTACAATAAAGAAAGGGGCCAGGTTTTGCACCTGACCCAAGTATTCTGTCTCAAAAGTTTCTAGAAGTTGGTATCAATCGAGTCAAGGTCATCGGAGATGGTGTCGTTGGCAGTATCCGCTTCCATCTCATCACGGCGACGGCCACCGCGTTGGAGAGAGATAATGAGTGCACCTATCATGCGTGTGAGTTCCATGAGGTACTCGCGGGACTGGTTGCTGACCTGCTCATCCCAAAGACCGGACTGAAGTGCGATGGCGGTATAAACTATACACTCGCGAATGGCCGTTTTGGAAATTTTGAGGCAGTGCTCGAACTGACTCTTATTTCGGGAGGAACCCTCAGCAATATTGAGCGCAATGTCATAGGAGGAATGGCAGAACGAACTGACCAAGCTACGTTGCCTTTCATTGGTAGGTTCGCCTAAGTGAGCAATCAACCACGAGCTGTAGTCGACTGATTTAGCGTAAATACGGAGGTCTTCAAAACGGAAGAAACTCACAGATTTGTCTTGTGCATTGTCCATAGGAAAAGGTCTGATAGGGTTAATAATAACATGGAGCCCAACCGATTTATTTGATTTGGGCGAAATAGTTCATAAACTGAGTACGCATGAGCATAGAAGCCTTGGCGTTGGCCTTGAGAGCCAACTTGCCGCGGAATTGGCCAATCTCTTCATAACCCTTCTGTTTCATCCAATCCTGAAGGCCTCTGTTGAGGTCGGCCATGTAACTCACACCATTGCGGTAGAGACAGGAAGCCACCTGAACTGTATTGGCACCGGCAAGAAGTAGCTTTACCACATCTTTTGCATCGGAAATTCCGGTAGAGGCACTGAGGTCGCAACGGAGTTTATTGCTGAGAATGACAGTCCAACGAATAGTGTTATGGAGCTCAGTGGGGGCGGTAAGGGAATCGGCATTGCAGATAGTCTCAGTCTCGGGGTCAATGTCTAGCTGAATGGCTTTGTTAAACATAGTGATACCCTGAATACCAGACCATGAGAGTTGCTGCATAAACTTGGCCAAGTCGGTGAAGTAGGTACTCACCTTGATGCTGATAGGAATTGTAACCGTTTTGCGAACCGATTGTATAATGTCGGAAAATGTGCGCTCTACATCATCTGTGGAAAGGCTCGCATCGAAAGGCATGATAGCCATATTGAGTTCAAGAGCATCACACCCTTTGTCCTGAAACTGTTTAGCGTAGGTAATCCAATTTTCATGAGAGAAACAATTGATGCTACCAATGATGGGAATAGAAAGACTTTCCTTGGCCTGACGGATAAGTTCGAAATGCTGGGCTAGAGAATTGTCGGCCACGTGCTGAGCAATGTATTCGTAACTAGCACCGTAATTGCCAACAGGAGCGAATACATGGGTATTGCGCTTGATATCATGAATGATTTGTTCCTCAAAAATGGAGCTAAGAATCACAGCACCAACACCAGCCCGCTC
Source organism: uncultured Bacteroidaceae bacterium (assembly GCA_964483145.1). Classification (GTDB taxonomy): domain Bacteria; phylum Bacteroidota; class Bacteroidia; order Bacteroidales; family P3; genus Colimorpha. Next base: position 1,178 of record CAZAAK010000085.1, on the reverse strand, counting down.
CAACTTGACAAGGTTATCGATATTGGATGTCATGCCACTGCTAGCAGCAATGATAGGGCTCTTTAGTTCCATCCCAAGATACTTGACTTTCGTATTCATTTCCACCGTCCTTTTATAATGTAAACACCACTAAAATCCAATTTGCAAAGATATGCAAAAAAAGCAAGAAAAACTTTTTTTGACCATTTTTTTCTTCAAGAAAAATACAACAATCTAATACACAACAAACTACAGCATGTTAAAAATAAGATTGAGCGCAAAAGTTACGACAACAAAAAAAATTATTTCGTTTCAATGAAAAAAAATGACTAATTTTGCACTCTTGAAAAACAGTAAAACAATATAGAATGAAAGAGCAAAACGAAGAGAAAAACCTTGAGGTTAGCGGCATTATCGCAAAAACCGAACAGTTCATCGAGAAGAGCAGGAAAACAATCATTGTTGTGGCTTGCGCTGTTGTGGTAGTCGGTTTGGCTATTTGGGCCTATGTAGGTTTGTATGCACAACCTCGGCAAAAGCGCGCTGCCGAGGAGATGTTCGCTGCCGAACAATGGTTCAATGATGGCGACTTTGAGAAAGCCCTTAACGGCAACGACCAATACTTGGGTTTCAATGATGTAATTGACCAATATGGTTGCACCAAATCCGGCAACTTGGCCAAATACTATGCAGGTATCTGCCAACTAAACCTTGGCAAATTCGACCAAGCCATCGACTTGCTGAAATCCTACAAAGGCAAGGATACCTTTACTGGTTCCGAAGCGTTAATGCTAATAGGCGATTGCTATGCCGAGCAGGACAATGCCAAGGAGGCTGCCAACTACTATCAAAAAGCCGCTAGTAAAGCCAACAATTTCATTGTTTCTCCTACAGCCTTATGGAAGGCCGGTATGATGCAATTGAAGCTTGGAGATAAAGATGCCGCGGTAAAATGCTTCCAACAAATCAAGGACAACTATCCCGAAAGTCCTATGTACGCCGAAGCCGACAAATATATCTCCTACGCTGAAAACATGTAATTGAGCAATAGGATATTCTCTATAAAAGAAGAGCCGACCTTATTGAAGGTCGGCTCTTCTTTTATGGAGAACAGAAAAGTTGAAGACCGAGACGTACAGCAGAGGATTATAGTACTCCCCATTTTTAGACAGGGTTAATATTCAGTTATACTCATTGTT
>CAZAAK010000084.1:0-5450 GCA_964483145.1 uncultured Bacteroidaceae bacterium | reverse complement strand
AAGTGTCAGCCCTAATTTTGGTCAGCCGAAAAGTTTTACCGGACAGCAATATTTTTCAATATTTCTACTATTACTTTAGCTCTCGAGCATAGATTTCAGTTGGTCAATGCGCTGTTGTATGGTTTCTATCTGCCCATTTAGGAAACACTCGCTATATTTGGCATCGCAGAAGCCATTGCCTCGAGCCACATAGGCGGCATCGTCTTCTACATCCACTTCAAGCTCCTGATAGTTAAGCAACAAATGTTGCTGTTGCTCGAGTTCTTTTAGAATCTCTTCTTTAGTCATATTTCGTAAGCCATCTTAATCCAAATACCAAAGAGCTTCAAGTATTTAGGACAAAACGGTTTTTGTTATAGACCTATCTTCTCGTTAACAATCTTAATAATTTCGGATTCTTCCTTGACAGCGCGGGCCTCAAGTTCAGCAGCCTTGGCAAGAATCTCTTTCTTGAAAGCCTCGTCCTTGAGGGAACTGGCATTAATCTTTACGTTCAGATGGGCACCCATAACAGCACTACGGGCAGCCAATGCACCCACGCCACCATCGGTGACACTGGCGGGATTGCCCCACTCTACCATAGCACGGCAGACCTCAAAAGCCTCAAAACTCTTCTGCATGGTGTGGAACGGAACCTCGGTTGCAAACTTGGTAGCCTCCTGTATGGCAACGCTACGGGCGGCCTTCTCTTCATCAGTCTTCTTGGGTAAACCAAAGGCACTCATGATTTTGTTAAAGGCATTGGTATCTTCATCAACAAGGTGCAACAACTCGGTCTTCAACGCTTGGCCCTTCACGGCCACATCGCTGAATTTCTCCCATTGGTCGTCATAGGCGGCTTTTCCACCAGTGAGGTTGGCAACCATAGTACCGAGGGATGCTGCTAAGGCACCCATATAAGCGCTGACGCTACCACCGCCGGGGGCAGGGCTCTCGCTGGCAGTCTCATCGCAAAAACCGGTGCAGGTGAGGTCGACCAATTTCTTCTGACTATGGTCCTCGATAAGGAACTCAATAACCTTCTCTTTGGGATTGAAAGGTTTTAGGTCGTCAAGACCCATGCTCTTGATTGCCACCTTCATAATTTCCTCCTCACTAATGCCGAGGCTACGTTGCTGCTTGGCTAAGTAATATTTGCCGGCATCAATCAGCACGCTCTTAGGAATCAGACCAACAATCTCGCAACCAGTAACGCGGAGGCCGCGGTTTTGGGCGCAACGGCAGACCTCATCAAAGCATTTGTGCACGGGGGCAACCTTGATGGAGGTAATGTTCATCGAAACCTGGGCAATGCCATAGTCCTCGATATACCAACCAATGGCTTTGGTGCCTTTTAGGGTGCCAGGTATCATGATGGTCTTGCCATTCTCGTCCTTCATTGGTTTGCCGCTTGGCTTGCCTCCTTCGCGCTGGGGACGGCCTTTCTCCCTAACATCAAAAGCAATGGCATTGGCACGGCGTGTGCTAGTTGTGTTAAGGTTGTAGTTGATTGCCACCAGAAAATCGCGGGCGCCTACTTGAGTGGCTCCAGTTTGTGCCACATGGCTATTCCACTGGTTTGGGCCAAAGTCGGGCTTCCACTGATCAGTGCCAAGACGCGTACTCAAACTCTCATACTCGCCCGTGCGACAGTAGGCAAGGTTGCGACGCTCGGGAATCAAGGCAGCGCTCTCGTAGGCGTAGACGGGAATATCCAACTCGTCACCAATACGCTTTCCAAGTTTGTGGGCATACTCAACTACCTCCTCCATACTGATATTGGCCACCGGAACCAAGGGGCATACATCCGTAGCGCCTTGACGGGGATGGGCTCCGTGATGAACACGCATATCTATAAGCTCAGCAGCCTTTTTCACCACGCGGAAAGCGGCCTCACAACAAGGTTCGGGTTCCCCAACGAAGGTAATAACCGTACGGTTGGTAGTTGCACCGGGGTCAACGTCAAGCAGTTTAACACCTTCTACCTTCTCAATCTCGGCTGTAACCTGATTGATGATATTCATGTCGCGTCCTTCGCTGATATTAGGCACGCATTCGATAAGTTGTTTCATATAATGTTGTATTAATACTATATTATCTGCATTATCTGCTATTTTTCAAAATATTGCGCCAAAGTAGGCTACTCAATGTACCTTGCAAAGGTACGAAAGTTGTGCGGATTGGACAAAAAAACTTTCAATCCTTGACCCAATGTCGGACGCCATCACCTATTGCTGCCTCAGCCGGACCATGCCTTGCACCCTCCATAAAGCCAAACGCATGCCCCACTCGCAACAGTATGCTCGATTTTGCACGGTGTTTTCCCTCGGAAGCTATACCCAATCACAACTTAACCCGCAATTCTATCTCAAAACCAACGCCACAAACATCATCACAGCATTGCATTGCTCTGTCCCTACGTTGCATTTGGTGTCACACCCCCTTTGGTTTTTTGCAGTTTTGTTACTTCAATTTCAGCACTCACCCTATTTGTTACTCGAACTTAAGCTCGAGATTAAGAGCGAGTATTGAATGTCAACGATTTGGCCACTATCTATGTTAATCTATTTCAGATAGCACAGTCATAATATGTCATAGGGTTCGTTATAACGAGCTGATAGTTGTTTTTTCATGTCTTCTTGGTCAACGCTGAAGCGTAGGCAACTCTTCGCCCTTGAAGTGTCATGTTTCTCAAATCTGTTTATCTGCAGATGCTTATATAATCTACATAGTTTATCCATTCCAACATAGCTATCAACATAGTTTTTACACACAATACAATTTGGAATTGGATATTTCGAAAAGCCAATATACTTTGCATACTCATAGATGCCTAATGATACTGAGGTATGGAAGGCTATTTCCATCAAACTATTTCTACTTGACTTTGTTAGATTGCGACATTTACAACAATCCTGATAGCAACGCGTTTTTCCAGAAGAATAGAGGACATGTCTCACAAACTCGATTTCTTGACACATACTATTATCATTGTAATCGATTCTCTTTTCAAAACCATAGAATGTAACGGCATCTTGTTGTTCTTCAATATCTAACCTTCCGTAATGAGATTCGGGTTCTATAAATCCATTCTCAACAATATTTGTAACATCCCGTTCTGATTCCAGTTTAATTTCGATAATTTTATCTCCACTATGTAATTTTTCTTTATCGCTTGCGTGAGTAACACAGAACTCGATATAGATAGGTTTCCTTTTAGGATGGGTTGAAGAGAAAATCTTCAAATCTGAACGACGGCGATTTGTATTGTAGGGGAGTTCTTGCTCGCAGGAATCATAATAATCTTTGAGGTTAAAAGACTTGCGAGTTTTGGTGTAACACTCTCCGTTACGCCAAAAATGACAGTCTTTCTCATTTTGGCAATATGAGCGACATTCATACTCCATCTTGAATGATTTACCATTGAGAAATGCGACTCGAACTTTTTCTTTTGCGAGTAGGTGTAACATAGATTCGTATGCGTATTCACATTCTGCTCCTGATTGATGAGCAAAATGGTGCTTGCGTATAGTGCCTTGATTCTTCGCCATCAATGGCTCTCCGCATGCAGGGCAGATACATTCACAAGCATTCCCATTTGGGACATCTTCTACGTTCCAAAGTACCCTATCTTTATCACAAGCATATGTGAGTCTAAACACTGAATGTTTCGGTTTCATATTGGCATGTATCTAGATTACCTACAGTACTCCCTAACTTTAAACAAGTTATACAATTCGTTTAGCTCGTCTTAGATATCATCTATTGGCACAACAGTACAAAAAATATCTAGTTTGGCAACTTTTTTATACAGCAATCCCCTAAATCATCCTACCGCCAAGCAAAACAGCCGCCCAAACAACCACACAGTAACAGGCGTTGAGCAGACCAAAACCAAAAAGACAACGGTTGTACTGTCCTCCTTGAGCCTGAATCAAGCGCACATACAACAATATCGAGTAGGCAAAAGGCGCAAGCAACAACCAACAGAAGATGCCCTCCCGCAGGACACTGTATGCTAACGGCAGAGCACACGCCAACATTACCGCCACCCCTACCCTAGCAGCATTAACGCCAAATCGGACGGGGAAGGTCCGCTTTCCAACGGCACGGTCGTCCTCAACATCCCGGATATTATTGGTAGCCAGCGTACAAACGGCAATGCAACCGCAAACACAGCCAAGGCGCACGGCAGTCCAGGAAACAGCCCCTGTTTGCAGATAAGCTGTGCCAGCGGCGGCTATCGGTCCGTAGAACAGAAAACAAAAAATGTCGGCTATGCCTAGATAGGAAAGCGAGTGTCGGGTGGCAGTGTAGAGCCAGGCAAACAAGAGGGCAAGCACACCAATGGTCAAGATTGCCCAGCCGCCAATGTCAACCAACCACAGACCCAATATCACGCTAGCACCCGCAGCAATCCAGCAGGCCCAGCGCATCTGCTTTTCCTCTATCGTCCCCTCTGCTAGGGCTCGGGAAGGCCCTACACGACCGGCCTTGTCGGAGCCTCGTTTGAAGTCGTAGTAATCGTTGATGAGATTGGAAAGGACTTGCAACGCCATAGCACACAACAATGTTACCACAGCCACGCCGTAACGCGGAATAGGGCTCGTTGCCGCCAAGCCCATCAGCACGGGGCAGGCCGAGGCAAAGAGCGTCCGCGGGCGGCAGATATTGAACCAAAGCTTTATCTTTTGCATGCAATGTAGAGTGACGAAATCCCAAAAGTCTGTTTCTTGAATTGGCAGTCGACAAAGCCCGCTTTCCTCAGGTGAGCCAAAAAAGCCTCTCCCTTATCGAACCGTTTGATGCTGTTCATAAAATAGACAAACGAGTCGCCTTGATGGGTGAGCCTCTTGCCAATGCGGGGCATAACTTTTGTAAGATAAAAATCGTAGAAAAATCTGATAATAAGATTGGTAGGATAAGTAAACTCCAATATCCGCAACTCCCCGCTCGGGCGCAACACGCGGTACATCTCGGCTAGCGATTGGTCCAAACAGGCAAAGTTACGCACACCATAGCCGCAGGTAACGGCATCAAACGAGGCATCAGCAAAGGGCATCTGAGCGCAGTCGGCATGTCTGAGCTGCACCTTGCCATCAAGCCCTAGGCGCTTCAACTTAGCTTCGGCAATCTGCATCATGCCATCTGATATGTCAATACCCGTCACATGAGAAATCTTCTGCTGCTGCAAAGCCTCTATCGCCAAATCGCCAGTCCCCACGGCCACATCCAATAGATTATGACAAACTGGCAGACTACGCACCGCCTGCCGACGCCAAAAGCGATCGATTCCAAAGGAAGTGATATGGTTGAAATGGTCGTATTTGGGCGAAATGCCGTCAAAAAGTTTGTCTATATGGTCCACGTGAGCTCCTTGTTGATGGTCTTGTTTACTATTACGCGCAACGGTGCAACTATAGTACTCCCCATTTTTAGACAGGGTTAATATTCAGTTATACTCATTGTTA
>CAZAAK010000083.1:0-5497 GCA_964483145.1 uncultured Bacteroidaceae bacterium | reverse complement strand
AATTTTTCTTTCTGCAACCTATGCGGTTGTCTAAAATTCCGGGAGTATTATACATAACCCTGGTAATAATAGAACCAATCGTAGGCAAGAAGAAGTTTCCAGTAAGTATCCTCATCGCTTCTGTCCAGTACGCTGCTATATCTTTTTACCTCGTCAGGAAGGGTAGAAAAGTCGTCAGTGCCGTAAGCCTCTTTAAACCATTTCATTCTTTCTGTCTTTGGCATCAACTCCACTTGTGTCATATCCACTTTAATGCGACTTAGATAATACCATACAGAGCGGATTTCCTTGAGCGTATCGGCATTGAGTTCATCCTTGATTGCATTGAGTGTGCCATCATTACAAGAAATGGTGATTATACCATTCTCATCATATCTCACGTCAGTTTCTGCCTTTTTCATCAGCATGATTGGCATGATAATATTGCTGTTATGGGCAGCATTACAGCAACATCCTTTAGATTTGAATGTATCTCTTATTCCATTACAGGCCACCACTAAGTTCGACAATGCTATGGGGTGCGGCATATGCGTTTCATGGTCAAGGTCGTCGACCGCAGTAATCTTTTGTACAAATTCGTCTGCCATCAACACATGGTCGCGAAGTACTGGAGCACAAGAAGCATAGTACTTATACTGCTTTTGCCCACCTTGTCCACTTAATGATTTTGGGATAATATGCTCAATGTTGGTAGTACCCTTTGTGTCGTTGAGTCGTCGCATGCAATAACAACAACGACTTGCCCCCTCAGACATCTGTTCCTCCAAAAGAAGAGGCTTCCAGTTATTCATATATCGCTTGAACGACCTAAACGACCGTCCGGTATCGGCAGGAGAAGGATCAGGATGGCTTGGATTGCGTCTATACACCGACTTCAGATACCTGACATTCATAGCCAAAGCCTCTTGATGCTTTATGTATTTATCAATGTATCTCATAAGCCTTTGCCTTTTCCTTGAGTTCCTTCACGTAATTATGTTCTGCTCCAAGTGCTTCAGTCATTCGTGAGATAATAGACTGAGCCTCTTTTTCCATGCCTAACGAACAATAGGTGAGATACTCATCGCCCTTCTTTTTCATCTCCGCATTCCGTGAGTCACTCCCCATAAAATCTCTGAGCGCAGCATTGTAATCTAGGCCATATATTACAGGCAGAACATCGGCTTCGGTTTGACCATCCTGCATAAATACCACTTGGTTTGCCCGAACAGGCTCTCCTGTTTCTACATCCGCTGCCATCTCTGTTGTATCAAGATTGGCAATGACGGCAGCTGAATGTGAAGTCATGATGAACTGCACCTGCGGGAATATCTCGCCAAGGCACTGCACCACCTCCTGCTCCAGCGACGGATGCAAATGCAAGTCGATTTCGTCAATAAGCACAATTCCGCTTGGTTCCTTGTTACCATTGAGTATATACGCACGGTAAGCCAAATCGAGAACTATCGAATACAAACGGCAATAGCCAGCAGGAAGTTCGCTGAGCAATTTGCTCCTTCCGTTTTTGAATACTATACTCAGCTCATAACATCTGCCCGTATCGACGGCAACCAGATAGTCGATGTCATACTGTTCATCTGTAAGTTTCGGCAACCTTTGCGACAAACGGACCAAACGATTCTGAACATATTCTATTTCATCGTGTAGGGTGGCAAAAGTAGCGGAACTTTCCGCACGACCATACATTGGGGCTATGTGAGCCAACTGATTACACAATCTATTCTCCCAAACAGAAGTGCAGGCTGTATCCAGATTCCATTGATAGTATCCAAAGTTGCGTTGCATTTTGTCCTTCAATATGCTATTGATAGCAAAGGATGTTTGCTTGGTGGCTTTGTGAGGAAAAGAGTCGGAGAAGCAAGCTATTAGCGGCAAGTCCGCCCCTTTGTTCTTCCATTCGTCCATAAAAGCATCAAAGGCTTTCTGGTACTTTGTGGTATATAGCGATGCGTTGGATGTCGAACGCTTGTAGAGTTCCCATTCAAGCGTCCTACCATTGTAGCAAGCGAGGCCTTTCACACTAGCATCTGGCGCAGTAGTGCCTTGCTCCGAATCATATCTAAAGTCTGTATCAGCAAAGGTATTGACATTCAGAGACGGATTGCCTGCCGACAGGAAGTCTTTCCCCAATTTTTTGTTGTTGGAGAAAATAAAACTCATTGCTATCTTTATCGCATCTATAAGTGTTGACTTCCCTGCACCATTACGACCAATTATGATGGTCGTCTTGGGTGTAAAGTCTATCTTGTATGCCTCGAAACATCTAAGATTCTTTATTTCCAATGATTTGAGTTTCATATCTTCCTGTTTTTATTCGTCAAACCTAAGAATGTCGGTCGCACCATATCTAAAAACTTCGGTTCTCTTTCCAGTTGGCAATTGGCCCTTACTGATATATTCTGCGATGTTTTCTATGTCTTTGCAATTATTCTACATCCCCCTTCTTCCTCTCCACCGCCTCCTTCCTCTGCTTTGCCGCGGGCGGCTGCTACGTTGCGCTGCCATTGGCTGTATTTGATGCGATTCATGGCGCTGTGGCGCGTGGCGCGCTTAAAGGTCGCCTCGTCGCAGTCCGCCAGCAATGCCAGCCGCCCGAGATCGGCCTCCGTTAGCTCGTAGCGCACTGCCGCCCGATGGTTGTAGGGGCACACCAGCGCGCAACAGTCGCACCCAAAGGCGTATCCGCTCAGCCTCACCCATTGGGGCAAGCTGGCATCGCGGTTCTCGATGGTGTGGTACGAGGCGCACCGGCGGGCGTCCACCTGTGTGCCCCCTGCGCGCACGCTCGCGCACACTATGGCGCGGTTGGGGCATGCCTGCACGCACAGCTCGCATGTGCCGCAACCCTCTGCCACCGGGCTGTCGTAATGGCTCGCCTCCGCCGTGGTGACCAGCTCGCCAATGTAGCAGTACGAGCCCAGCTCGCTATTCACCAGCAACGTGTTCTTCCCGCGCCACCCTAGGCCCGCACGGACGGCCCAGTATTTGTCGCTGATAGGCGCCGTGTCCACAAAAGGCCGCGCTTCAAAGGCGGGGTATCGCTCCCGCAACATCGCCAGCAGGCGGTAGAGCATCCGCTTCATGCGCTCGTGGTAGTCCTCCCCGTAGGCGTACTGCGCTATCCTTGGCTTCACCCCTAGCTCCCGCGAGGGCTTGTAGCCCAGCAGCACCGACACCACCGACTTCGCCCCTGCCACCAGCACCGTGGGGTCGCGGCGCTCGGCAGTGTGCTCCTCCATATAGTGCATCCCTCCCTCGCGCCCGCTGCCAAGCCACTCCTCCAGCCCCCACTCCTGCTGCGGAATAGGTCCGGCAGCAGCTATCCCGCAGGCGTCAAAGCCCGCCTCTAGCGCTGCCTTTTTGGTCCATTGGGCGTCTATGGTCATCGGCAACCTCGCTTTAGCTCTCCTCCCCCAACGCCTCCGCGCCTTTTTGCTTCGAGGCCTTGCGGCTGCCCTCGTAGAGCTCAAACTTTACAAAACGGCAGTCCAGCGGACCGTTGAACAGTTGTATCTTGCGGCTAGGCTTGAGCCCGATATGCTTCATCGCCTCAAAGTCGCTGCTTATCAGCCACACCTCGCACTCCTCACCGTACTCCCGCTTAAAGGTGTCGCCCAGCTGCTCGTACATCGCATTCAGGTCCTCCACCTTGATGCGCTCGCCGTAGGGCGGGTTGGTCACTATCAGCGTCTTGCCCGCGGGCGGGGCCTGCTCGGCAAACGGCCCGCAAAAGAGCATCACGTCCTTGTGCAACTTGGTGTACTCCAGGTTCTTCTCCGCCTGCTGCAGCACATGCATGTCAATGTCGTTGCCCCATATCTCGTAGTCAAAGTCGCCCGACCCTATCTTGCGGTCCTCCTGCTCCTTCACGCTCTTCCACTCCCCTAGGTTGAACTCCTTCCAACGCTTAAAGGCAAACTTGCCCCCTCGGTAGTATTGTGCGGGTATGTTGTTGGCCATCATCGCAGCCTCTATCACCAGCGTGCCCGAGCCGCACATCGGGTCGTAAAAGTTGCTGTCGCACTTCCACCCCGCCAGCTTTATCATCCCCGCTGCCAACACCTCGTTCAGGGGCGCTATGCCCACCCCTTGGCGGTAGCCGCGTTTGTGTAGCGAGTCGCCGCTCGAGTTCAGCAGCAGCGTCACCCGATTGTCGACAATGTGCAGGTTAAACTTGTAGTCGGGCGCCTCGGTGTCGATGTCCGGCCGCTGCCCAAAGTTGCGCCTAAAACGGTCCACTATGGCGTCCTTGGTCTTTAGGGCGGCGTAGTAGGAGTGCGTGAATATCTCCCCGCTCGTAACGCTGTCTATCATAAAGGTGCAGTCCACGTCCAATATCTTCTCCCACCTTATCCGATACACCTCGTTGTAGAGCTCCTGCTCGTTGTTGGCCTCAAACTCGGCAAAGGGTTTGAGTATGGACAAGGCCGTGCGGCAGGTGTAGTTGGCGCGGTAGAGCACGCGCATGTCGCCCTCAAAGGCCACCGCACGGCTCAGCACCTCGATGCTCTCCGCTCCGCAACCCTTCAGCTCCTCGGCAAGCACCTCCTCTAGCCCCGCCATGGTCTTGGCTATCATCTTGAATTTCTCTCGGCCGGAACGCTCTGCCGGCACCACTTTTCCGTTTTTCTTCTCTATTATCATGCTTCGTTTTTGGTTTTCTGTTGTATTCTACTCTTATCTTATGGGCAGGCTCTAAAATTTCATTATTTCTCCATACAGGTTATGCGGTGAGCCTACTTTAGTCGCTTGGCCAGTTATTTTAACCTATCAAGTGGTAGGATGTGGCCTCAGAGCAGCATCCACTGCACTGAAATCGATATCACCACCCAACTTTTCTAGCGGGTTACCCTTCTCGGAGAGTTTCCTGGCTGCATCTCTTGCATCAAAGAGGCTTTGGTTGCCTATGCTCTTGTTCTTACTCATCTACCGGTGTCTTTTTATACCATAATATAATAACGAATCTTTACGTGTTATATTGTTGAATATTAGAAATTTAATTCTTAATTATTGCCTAAGCATATCATCCTTAATGCTTAACCGTTGTAATCATAACAGGCGAACTAGATACAACATACTGTTCAGTAGCTCTTTGTGGCATGTTTTGTAATCTTCTGTTTTTGACGAGGATTCTAAAATAAGGGCACTTCCCATTTATGCGAAGGTCTTTTCCGTCATCTCCTTTCCGAAATCTCACTATTTCAAATTGGTCAGGATTATACTTGTGTAAGAATGTTATGGGTACCCCCATTAGGCCATTGAAATCTTTTGGAATATCTTGTGTTCTATCTACATTTATACCATCGCAATTATCATATTTGGGGTATATATCCTCATGACCGAAATATACTTTTGTCAATATGATATCTTCATGACGTTGACTTAGTTCTAGATTTGTTAGCCACAAACATCCATTTGTCGCAACGATTTTTTGACCACATTCGTTTATACGAACTTCTGAGCCATATTGCTCATAATGTTCTGGAACAATAAAACC
>CAZAAK010000082.1:0-5543 GCA_964483145.1 uncultured Bacteroidaceae bacterium | reverse complement strand
TTTTTCTTTCTGCAACCTATGCGGTTGTCTAAAATTCCGGGAGTATTATACCATTTCCCCATCTTTGTCTTGCAAAAAATATACTGTCATGGGCAAAGACAGTCATTTTACCAAGCAGCAATAAAAAAGATGATGCAAAGCCCCAGCCGAATGAGCAGGCAAATACCACCTATGGCAACATCCGTTACTAGCGTGCCAGCAGTAACGGACCTACAGCGGTCCGCGAAGCGCCTACGACAGAATAGTGACAAGTGCCGCACACCAATTTTTCAAAGCCATGCAAAACCTCAAGGACCTAATGTAGGCAGTATATGAGACCGAAGGGACCCATCTTTAACCTAGCGGAAGGTTGTAGGTAGGTTCGTCTTTTTGTTTACCTTTTACTTAGGTTTTATTTACATTTTATTTACCTTTTGTTTAGGTTATGTAAACAAAGAGTAAAAGAAAAGTAAACAAAAGGTAAACAAAAAAAAATGAAAAGACATAAGTCTCGAACAATTTTTGTTCACAAAAATACTAAACAATCCGAAGGGGCGTTACTAGGTGTATGACTTTTAAAAGAAACATTCTTCCCTGCTTGCTGATGATGTTGGCTACAGTCTTGGCCTTCAGCGGATGCAAGAAGTTCCAAGGAGATGTCACCGTTCCCGCATATCTGCACCTCGACCGTATGGTGGTGACTCCGCAAGCCCAGAACGCACCTTCCTCTGAGGCAGGCTTTTATAACTCAGAGATTGATGCCGTGCAGCTCATTGGCTACTTTGAAGGCGACAACAGCGAAACCACCCTTGGCACATTCCAACTTCCCTGTACCGTTCCCGTCCTACGCCACGGCACTATGAAATACCTCCGCGTCTATCCCGTAGTCAAGCAGAACGGTATTTCCTCCACCCGCATCTACTATGTCTACTACAATTCTGTGGAGTTGAACAGTGTAAAGCTTTCTGCCGACAGTCTTACCAACCTCGGCATCTACGACAGTGTACAGCGTATCTGGACGCTCCAAACCACCTACAAGACCCGTAGCCAAATGTCTGTACTCACTGAGGACTATTTTGAGCCAACCTCCTTCACTTCCCATTTCGACAGCACTGTTGTATGGGTGACCAATGATCCCGAAGGTGCCTGCACTGGACAGGGCTACGGTTTGGTTCACGTCCCCGACAGCCTCACAACACTCAATTTCTACATTAACGATGAATTCGACATTTCCAACAGCACCGTTTATCTAGAGATGAACTACCAGACCGATGTGGAGCTTCAGCTGAATATGATTGGATTTGAAATCAGCAACGATGGCTCGGCTACATCCAAGGGCATCATGGCTCTAAACCCCACCACCGGCGACGGATGGAAGAAAATCTACATCAACCTCACCCGTACCTGGAGCCAGTTCAACTACAACACCCCCTTCACCCTCTATTTTCAGGCGGTGAACCCCGATGGCATTGAAGCCGACATAAAGTTGGACAACGTAAAAATACTATCCTACTAACCAAGCCAACCGTGAAAGATTGACACCTTTTTGCATTAGCTGTAATGAAGGCCAAACAAGTCACTATCCGCTATATTATTTTTGACGTTTTTAGCGCCATGATTGCATGGGCGATGCTCTTTGTCTTCCGAAAAATAGGATTCGAAAGTTTCAATTGGGCCGACCTCACCAATATCTTCTCCGATGCAAATTTTTGGTGGGGTACCATTCTCATCCCAGCTGGATGGCTCTGCCTCTACACCATTCAGGGCACCTACAAGAATGTCCTACGCAAATCGCGCCTCAAGGAGGCTCAGGACACCCTTATTGCCACTTTTATAGGCGTGATGGTCATTTTCTTTGCCTTCCTGCTTGACGATGAAGTGGGCCCTTATCAGAATTACTACCTCAGTGCCGTCTTCCTTTTTGCCGTTCACCTGGGGCTGACCTACACTTGCCGTGTTGTACAGACTTCACATACCGTTCGTAGCGTCCACGAACGCCGCATAGGTTTTCCTACTTTGCTTATCGGCAGCCATAACAAGGCTTACCAGACATACATTGACCTTGAGAATCAGGAAAAATACTCCGGTAACATCTTTGTTGGCTTTGTTTCCGTGGACTGCCGCAACAAAGAGCAACCCGTTGCTGCCGAGAAGCGGCTCACCGCCATCATGCCCTGCCTCGGCACCACCGAAAACATTAAGACGCTCATCGAACAATACCGCATCGAGGAGGTCATTATTGCCGTGGAAGACACGGAACAGGCTCAGATCCAACAGATTTTGCGCACTCTTGACGGCTGTGGCGAGGTTATCATCAAAATCACCCCCGATGCTCGCGACATCATCTTGGGCATGGTGCGCGTTGACAGCATATTTCATTCCCCATTGATTACCATCAACACACGCCTAATGCCCGAGTGGCAATATAGCGTCAAGCGTATTGCCGACATCGTCCTATCCATTTTGGCGCTTATCATCCTCTCCCCCGTCTTCCTTATTACTGCCATTTTGGTCAAATGCTCTAGTCCTGGCCCCGTTTTCTTTGCACAAGAGCGCATCGGCTACATGGGTAAACCTTTCAAAATGCACAAATTCCGCAGCATGTATGTTGATGCCGAGTCGTGCGGTCCGGCACTCTCCCGCGATGACGACCCCCGCATCACCCCTTTCGGTCGATTCATGCGCAAGGTGAGATTGGACGAGATTCCACAATTCTATAATGTTCTCAAAGGCACCATGTCCATCGTTGGTTATCGACCCGAACGGCAGTTCTACATCGATCAAATTGTCAAACGTTGCCCAGAATACCTGTTACTCCAACGCATCAAACCCGGAATCACATCATGGGGACAAGTCAAGTACGGCTATGCCAGTAGTGTTGATGAGATGTGCGACCGTCTGAAATACGACCTCCTTTACCTCGAAAACATGTCCCTAGCCACTGATATTAAGATTCTGATTTACACTGTCGGCATCATATTTCAGGGTCGAGGGAAATAGACTTCATCCAAGATTCTACACTCATCCTAACCGATGGTCACACCACACAAATAGAAAAAAAAAACAAAATACCCCCGACAAAAAATGAAGAAAATTCTTATCCCCCTTGCCACCACTGCGTTGCTTTTGACAACCGGTGCCTGCAACAGTAAGACAGAAAACGTAGTATTGGCTAACCGACAGGACACGCTTAGTTGGGCTATGGGCATGAGTTTGGCGGAAACTGCCAAGGCCGACTTTTTCCAATTCGACCAAGATATGATACAACGAGCCTTTGAAAGCACCCTCAAAGGCGAGAATCAACCATTGGACGAGCAGGCCTACCGTAATGCATGCCAACAAATGTCCTTATTAATGATGCAACAGCAAAGGGCAACGGCAGAAAGTAGCGCCAAAGATGCTAAAGTACGTCAAGACGAGTACTTCGCCAAGCTTGTGAAGGAAAAGAGAAAGGACCTAAAAAAAAGCAGCGCAGGATTCTACTACGAAGTGCTTAAGAACGGTAATGGGGTCAAGGCCAAGGAAAGAGAACGCATCAAGTTCGACTTTCAGAGCTTCAATGCCTTGACAGGGCAAACCATTACAAAGACCTATGGCAACCGCGAGCCAATCGTGCATGTAATTTCCTCTAGCATGTTCCCCGGCCTATTCGAAGGGTTGCAAATGATGTCCGCTGGCAGCAAGTTCCGCTTTTATTTCCCATACGAACTCTGTCAGAACGTTGGAGACCTACCCGCCTATACACCTGTAATCTACGAGGTTGAGCTCCACGAAATTTTCAAAGACTAACCCTATTCCCAATACAAAAAAAATTTCCCCACCAGAGCCGATGGGGAAATTTTCTGCATTTAATGGCGCAGGTCAGTATCCTAATATCTTGAGCATAGCTTTGTGACTCTGTTCCTTGGCAAAGAGTTTGGTAATGTATTCACCGTTTTCGTCCTTGTCGATAATGATATGTTTGGGGGCTGGAATCAAACAATGCTGAATACCCCCGTATCCCCCCAAGCTTTCTTGATAAGCCCCAGTATGAAAGAATCCGATGTAGAGCGGTTCATCCTTCTGCAACTTGGGCAAGAAGATTGCATTGGCGTGGGAATCGGCATTATAGTAGTCCTCGCTATCGCAGGTTAGCCCACCTAGGAACACACGCTGGTACTCGCAATCCCAATGATTGATAGGCAACATGATAAAGCGCTGATTGATACCCCAAGTATCGGGTAGGGTGGTAATGAAAGAACTGTCGATCATATACCACCGCTCTCGGTCGTTCTGCTGCTTCTGGTCCAAAATGCTATACAGCGTGGCTCCACTCTCCCCTACTGTAAAACTTCCGAATTCGGTGAATATATTGGGTTCCTCAACTCCACGATTGGTACAGATATTCTTTATCTGTGCCAACACTTCCTCTGCCATATATTCATAGTCATAGGTAGCCGCCAATGAAGTCTTGCAGGGAAATCCACCTCCAATATTCAGCGAATCCAACTCTGGGCAGATACGTTTGAGGTCGCAGTAAACATTGACACACTTGGAGAGTTCGTTCCAATAATATGAAGTGTCGCGGATACCAGTATTGATAAAGAAATGTAGCATCTTGAAGCTAAATTTCGGATTTGGCTTGACCTGTTCCTCATAGAAACTAACAATATCGCGATAACGCATGCCCAATCGCGAGGTATAAAAGTCGAACCGAGGTTCCTCCTCTGCAGCGATACGGATGCCTACCTTCATTGGTATATCGGGATTCTTGAGCATTTTGTCGAGTTGGTAATACTCGTTGTTGTTGTCGAAGATGGGCATTACATTATGCCATCCATCATTGTAAAGGCCAACTATATTCTCCAGATAGGACACCCGTTTGTAGCCATTGCATACAATAAATTTATCCTTATCCACAAGGCCTTGATTAAAGAGTTCCTGAATCAGATTGATGTCGAAAGTCGAAGATGTTTCGAGGTTGACATCGTTCTTGAGCACCTCCTCCAGGACGAAACTGAAATGGCTGGATTTGGTACAATAACAGTAGTTGTAGCTTCCTTGATAATCAGTTTTGGCAATAGCAACGTTGAACATACGCTTGGCCCGCTGGATTTGCGAAGAGATTTTGGGCAGATAGGTTATCTTCAACGGTGTTCCGTATTGCTTGATAACTTCCATCAGTGGAATATCGTGAAAATAGAGTTCCCCATCCTCTGTACGGAATTCATCTACCGGAAAATCGAAGGTCTGATCGACTAAATCGTAATATTTATTCCTCATTCGACTAAAATGGTTTGTTCGAAAAAATACAATCCAACTCGTTTGGATTGGGTTGCAAAAGTACACATTTTTGCACACAATGCAACTAAATAATTGCAAAGAAAGTGCACTAAAAATACAATCATTCTTATTTACAACGAATTATAACGACAGAATATTTTACCAAGACATGATTGAAAAACATTTTTGGCATACTTAAAGGCACATGGATTACCTACAAATCATTTTGCTTTCCATTGTTTGCAATCTATTGCTGTCCGGTAAAACTTTTCGGCTGACCAAAATTAGGGCTGACACTTCTC
>CAZAAK010000081.1:0-6501 GCA_964483145.1 uncultured Bacteroidaceae bacterium | reverse complement strand
AAGTGTCAGCCCTAATTTTGGTCAGCCGAAAAGTTTTACCGGACAGCAATATTTTCTCACAAAAGATGACTGTGTCGACAAAGGAGACGGTATCCAGGATTGCCACCAATGAGGAGTCGGTAGCAAAAAGCGTGACACCGTTGAGCCACCTTGATTGATTTTGCACAGCAAAGCCTATCTGCCGGAGAGCCTGGAGGTAATCCTTACTGACAGGGATGTCGAGACTGTCAACATCAATGCCCTGTCGTTGACGCCGTTCCAATGCCCTAGGGCTCAGATAGGCGGAGGGGTACTCAAGGGTATAAGCGCTACTAGCCTTGTCGCGAAGCCCAACCCAAAACTTATAAACCTCCTGGGTTTGAGCTGTAGACTCAAAAGCGATAAAAAGAAGAGGCAAAACTATCAAAAACAGTTTTTTCATTGGTTATCATTCTCTAGCTGACTCAATAGCCATGCATATGTAAAGTTTTGATACCAAAGTTCACAACCATTTGGGGTGATTTTTTCGACATAGCAACCAATGGTACCATCGTGCTGAAGCGTGAGGGACGAATAAGCGGAAGGGCCGTTACAGAGAAGCACCGGACTTTGCCATGATTGACCTTCGTTATAGCTGATAAAGACACTCACCTTTTCACGGTTCATGGAGTTGGTGATAGAATGAAGCAAAATGTTTCTTTCAGACCCATCGTCAGTGGCACCAAGCCGCAATATATCTCCATTGCAGGCATTGGTAGACATCTCGGGCCAAGACCCTCGAACGCCCCAAGTGTTGCCGCCATCGTTGGAGAGTGCGTAGCCTCTCGCACCTGACTGCCGGATACTCATAAGTATGCGGCCATCTGCCAACTCTACTACCTTGGCCTCGTCACCGCAGGGAAATGCCAACTCGGAGACTTTCCATGAGAGACCGTCATCGTCGGAATAGACAAGGAAGTTATCCAATACATTGGCATCCTTGCGACACATAGCTGCCACAAACATAATGCGTCCCTTGTATTCGCCACGCTTTAGCCGAAGGCCATTGCCGGAAGCACAGAATGCCCCTTTATAGTTGCCACAGACAGGATTGTGGGCGTTCTTGCCCCAAAGGACTTTGGTGAGATTGACAGGCTTGGACCAGGTAACCCCTCCATCGATACTGCGGCAAATATAGGTGCTGATAGGGTCATCGTCAGTAGACGCAAAAAGGCCATTGCCGCCCACAAAGGTAAGCACTACATCACCGTTTCGGCATACCACCATACCTGGGTCGCCATAGCCTTGCTTATAGCCAGTGCCATGAATAATGGTGATTGGCAAAGACCAGGTAAGACCTCCATCGGTACTGCGGCGACATACGATGTCGATATCCTGAGGGAGGTCGTCATTGTTGTATTTGCGTTTATCGTTGACAACAAGAATGGTGCCATCGTTTAAAGTGCAGATGGCTGGAATACGGTAGCTACGACTTCCATAGGAACCGCAAGCAAAGAGACATTGCTCACGGAAGAACACGCTGTCAGAGAGCGGAATTTCGGATTCCACGGAAGTATCTCCCAAGAGATTGAAGGGGAGCATCTTTTGACAGGCAAGAGCCTGAACAGAAATTAGAAAAAATACGACAGGCAATAGTTTATTCATAGCTTATCAAGTCATTATCATATTGTTATCCATCGTACTCCGTTATCAATACTGAAATTTCATAACAAAACCACCACCAGGTTTCATGACCACCTTGTATTGAGACTTGCACGATACCTCGCGCCGATAATCGCTACCCTTACGGTCGGCGTTGATGCCATCGCGGTATATTTCCACCTGACAGACTTTGTTGGTAAATTGGCGAAGGTCGATTTCCACCTCACGTTCCGTCCAATTGGTAATACCACCAATATACCAAGTATTGCCATTGCGGCGCGCAGTTACAATATATTCGCCCACCTCACCCTGAAGGACAATCGTTTCATCCCAAATGGTGGGGATTTCAGCTACAAAACGAGTGTAATCGGGCTCTTTTTCATAATTGACGGGTGAGTCGCAAAGCATATTCAATGGCGACTCTAACACGATATAAAGACCCAACTGATGGCATCGTGTGCCCTGGCTCATGGGCTCGCTCCAACACGGGGAGTAGCACCCCTTGGCGGCATTGTGCATAGCGCCTTGTGTGTAATCCATCGGACCTGATGCTTGGCGGATAAAAGGGATTTCAGTGTCGTACTGCACTTGGTCCCAGCTGCTAGGAGCCCATTTAAGTTGTTCGAGGCCAAACACGCCCTCAAAGTTAAGCACATTGGGGTAGGTTCTGTTGAGACCTGCAGGTTTAAAGGCACCGTGGAAATCAACAAGGAGATGATATTTGGCACACATAGCAGCAGCGCGCTTGTAAAAATCGGTCATAACTTGGTCGTCACGATTCATAAAATCGATCTTGAAACCTTTAATACCCATTTGGCTATAGAACTTGCAAACCTGCTCCATATCACGGTCGAAAGCGTAGTAACCTGCCCACAGGATAAGGCCGACATTACGTTCCGTAGCATACTTAACCAGCATAGGAAGGTCGATTTCAGGTGACACTAGGAAAAGGTCGGCCTTTTGGTTGACTGCCCACCCTTCGTCGAGAATAACATACTCAATGCCATTGTTAGCGGCAAAATCGATATAGTACTTGTATGTATCGTTGTTAATACCAGATTTGAAATCCACTCCAGCAATATTCCAATCGTTCCACCAATCCCAAGCCACCTTACCGGGCTTGATCCAACTGATGTCATCCACTTTGCATGGATCGCCCAAAAGATAGCTCAAGTTGTTCATAGCCAGTTCCGCGCTGTTCTTTGCCACCATGGCAACACGCCAAGGAAGTACCGACTCCTTATCGACCCGAGCGATATACTCTTCGCGCTCTCGGACAATCATTTGGAGATTGTTATGACCACCTTGCTCGAGAGTTTTGGGATAGGGGGCATGCTCTCCTTCCAACCGACCGGCATGGCCCATTCCCTTGAGATAAAGGCCTGGATAGTCGGTAAGCGTTGATTCTGTGAGGCAAATTTTCATACCCAAAGGACCATGTACCAACAGAGGTAGGAAACAAAGGCGCCGGCAGTCGAGTTGGGATAACGGCTTTGTAATATAGATATTTTCAAAAGAAGACTCGTATTGAATATCGTGATTGTCCTCATTGAAATTAATCACATAAGGGACGGTGGCATCGTAGTCATCAGCAAAATTATATTCCACCTTTTCGAATTTGACATTGCAAGGATGGTCCACTTGATAACGGTAGGCTATGCCATTATCATAGGCCCTAAACACAACATAAAGCACATTTTTGGGTACCTTTACTTTCAGTGTCAACTCATTATAATGGTTCCGCATAGAATCTTGACGGGTGAAAGGAGACGGCACAATTTCATCAACTGTATTCGTCGTCGCCTTGACTACAGGCATTTTAGCCGTTACCACTTTCTTATAGACACGGTTAAGACCCAAGTGAGAAGGAAGCATTATGACAACGCCATCATAAACGATATCATAAGTAATTTCTTGCTCGGGAGTTGCTACTACATGGGTAACTAGCTTGCCGTTAGGGGACTTCAACGTAAACGTCCTTGCCACCTCCTTGGCCTGCGTACCTGTAAATAAAATAGTTATAAATAATACTAGTACGATTTTTTTCATATTTGCATCGAGATTCTGTGTTACAACTTCCTGGCACCATCGCCAATAACCACGGGGATGATTTTACACTCCACACCAAACCTCAATTTGTATGTTTTGGAAACTTCGGAGATAAAAGTATCGTAGATTTCGTTCTTGACCAAATTGATAGTACAACCGCCAAAACCGCCGCCCATGATACGGGAGCCAGTCACCCCAAGACGGCGGGCCTCGTCAACAAGGAAGTCTATCTCCACACAACTCACCTCATAGTCTTTACTGAGCCCCTCATGAGTAAGATACATCTGCCGGCCTACGGTTTGGTAATCGTCTCTCCGTAAAGCATCGCTAACTTTCATCACACGGTCGGTTTCTCCAACAACATAGCGGGCACGTAGGTAGTCCTCATCGCTAACTTTGCCTTTCACGCGAGCCAACATTTCCCAATTGCAGTCGCGCAAAGTTTCTATTCCCAATACTCTAGCCACACGTTCACAGCTATTACGGCGGTCGTTATAAGGAGAACCAACCAACTCATGCTTGACACAACTGTTGATTAACACCAACCGATACTCCTTGGGGTGCCATGGGAAATATTCAAACTCGCCACTGCGACAGTCGAGCCGTATCAAACTGCCTGCACGACCATGCATGGAAATGAACTGATCCATTATTCCGCAATTGACCCCTACAAATTTATGCTCAGTGGCCTGACCTATCAACGCCATTTGCATACGATCAAGCGTCCCATGAAAAATGTCGTTGACAGCAAAGGCGAAACAACTCTCGAGAGCTGCCGAAGAGCTCATGCCTGCACCCAAGGGCACATTGCCAGCGTATACCGTATCGAATCCCTCCACCTTGATGCCACTGGCCATCATAAGGCGGACAACACCATAGATATAACGAAAATGTACAGATTCGGGGCCCTGCTCATCATCAATATCAAATTCGCAATAGTGCTTGAGATCCACCGCGTAGGCTCTTACCCAACGGGTACCATTGGGTCGAACCTCGGCCATGATGCCTTGCGAGACTGCACCTGGGAAGACAAACCCACCATTGTAATCGGTGTGCTCACCGATAAGATTGACACGGCCTGGAGCCATATAGAAGTAACCCTCTGCTCCGCCAAAGCGTTCCTGAAATTGCTGATGAATGATATTTCGATTCATGAGTGAACATTTTATTTTGAAAGTGCAAAAGTACACATTTTTTTTGATACTTCACCAATTCTCTCAGTATCGCAGTGTTCCGTTTGTCCTGAGAGATGATAACGCTGTGGCAATAGAGGCAACGACAAATGGTAGCTGACAATGAGACAATGGCAGCAAACAAATATTCACCAATAAGTCTCGCCACTGGCAGTATGCCAGTAGACAAATCACACAGGAGCTTTCCTCACCCTACATTTCAGACCAAGGATGATGATAATCAGCGTAAGTAACTCTGCCGTAGGTATAGCCGTCCACAGGCCAATAGTGCCTATTAGTCGTGGCAACAGCATAAATCCTAAAACAGCAAAAATAATGCCCCGCAATGCGGTATAGACCATGGCACGCTTGGACTGAGTGGTACTTTGGTAGTAACCTACAAAAGCCACATTGAGTGCAAAAAATACGGAGCAGGTGGCGAACCAAGGCATGCCATCGATTGCCAACATATATGACGGTTCAGTGGGTTGTAGGAATGCACCTACAATAAAGCGGTCGCCTAAAATCAATAGAGACAACACCCCCACTCCGCACAATAAAGCAGCACGAACAGCCACACGCAAGGCTCGGTTCACACGTTTATCGTGTCCCGCACCATAGTTGTAGCTAATGATAGGTTGCGCTGACTGCGCCACAGCATTGTTGACAGAGAAAATGACAGGGAACAGGTAGCACACAATGGCAAAAGCCGCTACGCCATCCTCGTGGAGCATTGACATGAACATATAATTGCCCGCTACCATAGTGATGCTTATAGCTATTTCTGTGAGGAAGGTAGCCGAACCAATCTTCATCATATAACCCGTGTTCCGCAGGGTGAGCAACAACGAGGTAAGACTGGCCTTCAGCCGATAGAACTTTAGCGTTTTTGAGAACCAGATGAAATAGGCCAAACTCATCAATCCTCCAATGATACAAGCAATTGCCGTAGCGATGGAAGCGCCTTTCACTTCCATTCCCAAAGGAAAGATAAAAAGCCAATCGAGCGAAAGATTAACTACAGCACCTACCACCTGTATCCACATCGCATAGCGAGGCGAACCATCCAATCGCACCATCATCATGCCAACACACTGCCAAAGCAAAAATACCATACCTGGCAAAAGCCAAAGCAAGTAGTCAAGGGCATAATGCTCCAACGTAGCACTACACCCAAGTGCATATATCAACAACCTGGGCATAAGTAGACAACACGAAATAACCACAAGGAGAATAACAGATCCCATAACGAACGCCTGAGTGAGAATGATACAGGCAGCCTTCCGGTTATTGTTGGCAAGGTGCATACTGGCAACTACCGAGGCTCCAATTCCAAACATCAGTCCCAATCCCGTCACCAGCGTCCATATCGGTGCCACTATGTTAACAGCGGCAATACCTTCAGAGCCCACACCCCGACCGACAAATATGCCATCAATAAGGGTCTGTGCCGACATGAACAACATACCCACAAGTGTCGGAAAGAACATCTTTCGAAACAACGGACCTATCTTGCCCGAGCCGAAATCAATTTTATCACGCGATGTGTCGATTTTCTTTTTCATTGTCAACTGTGTTATATGTTTCTATCGTTTGTACGGAAGCAATATAGTACTCCCCATTTTTAGACAGGGTTAATATTCAGTTATACTCATTGTTA
>CAZAAK010000080.1:0-6965 GCA_964483145.1 uncultured Bacteroidaceae bacterium | reverse complement strand
CTATATGACAAGGCAATTGCTCAGGCAGTTGCCTTGCCTTTTTTATATTTTTTCTGGGGGGGGGTAATTTGATTTTTTTCTGTCAGTTAATATTTTTTTGTACATTTGCACTCGAAAATATTCAACCTAGTATACTGTTTATGCTGGGATAAGTTACACTAAAATAAGAAAATATATGTGTGGAATTGTTGGATACATCGGGGAAAAGCAGGCGTACCCCATCTTGATTAAAGGTCTGCACCGTTTGGAATATCGTGGCTATGACAGTGCTGGAGTGTGCCTTATCAGCGAGAAGGGCGACTTGAATGTGTATAAAGCCAAAGGCAAAGTGACTGCCTTAGAGGAGAGTTGCAAAGGACAGGACGTTTCGGGGACCATTGGCATTGCACACACCCGTTGGGCAACCCATGGCGAACCTAACCGAGTGAATGCACATCCGCATTGCTCCGAGTCCAACAACTTGGCCTTGGTTCACAACGGTATTATAGAAAACTACAAAGTACTCCGTGCTCAGCTAGAGTCGAAAGGCATGAAGTTTTGCAGCGAAACCGACACTGAGGTGCTGGTGCAACTGATTGAACGTATGATGAAACTCTATGGTTGTGACCTTTTTGCTGGAGTGCAACAGGCCCTGAACTGTGTTGTAGGAGCCTATGCGATAGCCGTTGTGGAGAAGGCTCGCCCCGACTGTTTGGTCTGTGCGCGCAAAGGTAGCCCTTTGGTTATTGGCATTTCCAGCCAAGAGAAGGGACATGCCGAGTATTTTATTGGGTCCGATGCCACCCCCATCATCGAATATACCAATCAGGTGGTATATCTTAAGGATGGTGAGATTGCGGTTGTGGACCGCGATGGCAGGCTGGATGTGGTCAACCTAGAGAATGTCCCCCAAACGCCTGAGGTGAACACTGTGAAGTTTGACCTCGAGCAGATTGAGAAGGGAGGGTTCCCTCACTTTATGCTCAAGGAAATTTGGGAGCAACCTAATGCCATCCGCAATTGCATCCGCGGGCGTATTAACCCAGATGACAGGGATGTTATCCTCAGTGGTGTGCTCGACCATCAGGAACGCTTCCGCAACTGCCACCGTATCATTATCTGTGCTTGTGGTACATCTTGGCACTCGGCGCTCATAGGCAAGTATTTTATCGAGGAGGCTTGCCAGATTCCTGTTGAGGTGGAGTATGCTTCGGAGTTCCGCTATCGCAATCCGGTCATTTTTCCAGACGATGTGGTTATTGCCGTTTCGCAGTCTGGCGAAACGGCTGACACTCTGGCGGCCATCGAACTAGCCAAAGAGAAAGGAGCTTTCCTTTATGGGCTATGCAATGTCATCGGCTCGTCGATTCCCCGTGCCACCAACAGCGGCACCTACCTCCACGTAGGTCCGGAAATTGGGGTGGCCTCTACCAAAGCTTTTACCGGCCAGGTAACGGCGTTGGCACTCTTGGGATTGGCCATTGCTAAGGTCCGCAAGACCCTTTCGGATGGGGTGTTCCACATGTTGGTTGACGAACTTTATCAGATTCCCGACAAGATACAGTGGACCTTGGAGAACAACAAGGATATCGACAAGTTTGCCGAGCGCTTTACCTATTGCAAGAACTTCCTTTATCTGGGCCGAGGTTACAATTACCCCGTTGCGTTGGAGGGTGCCTTAAAACTTAAAGAAATCAGTTATATACATGCCGAAGGGTACCCCGCAGCCGAAATGAAGCACGGTCCGATTGCACTGGTTGACAACGAGATGCCTGTTGTTGTTATAGCCCCCAAACGTGGCATGTACGAGAAGGTGGTGAGCAATATACAGGAAATAAAGTCGCGTGGCGGTAAGATAATATCCATAGTCACTCAAGGCGACACCGCTGTTGAAAGCATGAGCGACTATTGCTTCACCATCCCCGACACCCGTGACTGTTTTGTGCCTTTGCTTGCTGTTGTTCCCCTGCAGTTGCTCTCCTACTATGTGGCAGTGACCAAGGGTTGCAATGTGGACCAACCTCGCAATCTTGCCAAGAGTGTGACTGTTGAGTAGCCCGGACAAAGACCAACAGGCGGTTATCGACCTTCGCGGTGGGCGACATCTAGTGTTGGCGCCGCCGGGGTGTGGCAAGACGTTTATTCTTGCCGAGCGCATCATTCAGGCCCACGCCCGAGGTGTGGATTATGCCGACATGGTTTGCCTTACCTTTACCAACCGCGCCAGCCGTGGCATGCGCGACCGCATTAGCGAGCGCACACACAATCCTGTTCCGGCGGACCTTTTCGTGGGCAATGTGCACCGTTTTTGCTCCAACTACCTTTTCGATCGGAAGAAAGTCCCACAAAACAGTGCCGTTATTGATGATCTTGATGCCGAGAGTATTATCACCTATTTGGCGCGCTTGGACCCTACTGAGGATCACTCCCGTTTTTCGGCAGGGGTAGTCAACTGCCAGCATGCCCTTACTCAACAGGAAGCTGGCATGCCGGCGCGGCTGATTGTGCATGGCGAGATGTTGGCAGAAGTGGGTCAACCCCCTGTGCAGCGCAAGGTCGAGTTGGCCCGGCTTTATGCCGAGTATAAGGAGACAGACAGCCTGCTCGACTTTGAGGATTTGTTGGAGAAGACCTATTTTTTTGCTGGACAGGATCCTGACCGTCACCGCTATAGCTGGATTCAGGTTGACGAGGTGCAGGACCTAAGTTTCCTGCAGTTGGCTATTATCGACCTTTTTGCCACGGACGATGCAACCATTGTTTTTTTGGGCGACGAGCAACAGGCCATCTTTTCTTTTGTGGGAGCCAAACTGGAGGCTTTGGAGGAACTCAAGCGCCGATGCGCCCCCAACCTGCACCATTTGGGCAAGAACCACCGCTCGCCTAGCTATTTGTTGGATATCTACAACGCCTACGCTGCTAGGCAGTTGGGTATCGACTCCGCGCTACTTCCTACCACCGACAACGCTTCGAAAGCCGCCCCGCAGGACTGTTGTCTTTTTGGGGCTTGCTATCACGACCTCTCAGCGCTCTATCAGAAGGAGCAACTGCGATGCTTGGCCGACAACAATCCCTGCACCCTATGCCAACGCTCCGTGGCCAACGAGTACAGGTTGGCCGTGTCGCTGGCTCGGCGTTATGCACAGATGGAGCCGGACGGCCGGGTAGCCTTGATAGTGTCCACCAATGCCGAAGCCGATCGGCTGAGCCGCGAGTTTGGCGACACACCCCATTTCAAGATTTCTGGTCGTGACCTTTTTTCCACTCCCACGGTGCAGCTGATCTGCTCGCACCTTAACGTGGTTGCCAACGAAACCTGTTTTATTGCTTGGGCGAGGCTGATGTACCACCTGCATGTCGTGCCCGAATATGCCATCGCCCGCAACCTGATGCGCCAATTGCGCAGTTGCGCCGTTTCGCCCACCGACTTGCTACTGTACGACGGTGGCACCTACCTGCAACATTTTATGCAAGTGCTCGACAACGAGGAGATTGTCCTCTTCGACACCGAAACTACCGGTTTGGACATTTTTGGCGATGACATCATACAGATTGCTGCCGTCAAGGTGCGCAGGGGACAATATGTGGAGGAGTCGGATTTTAATATTATCATGGAGACCGTTAAGGAGATTCCGCCCATAGTTGGCGGACACGACAACCCCATGCTGGAAGTCTACCTCAACAGCGAGCGCCATTCGCGTGCCGAGGGACTCAACTTATTCCTCAAGTATTGCGCTGGGTGCGTACTGGTAGGGCATAACGTTGAATTCGACTTTAATATCCTGAACCACAACTGCCTTCGAACATTGGGCTTTGATCTTGGCTTCCGTCGGCGCTTCGACACCCTCAAACTTATCCGCCTCGTTCAGCCACGGCTGAGGACCTATAAATTGGAAAAACTTCTCTCTACGATCCATCTCGAAGGAACTAACTCGCACAACGCCATCGACGACGTTTTGGCCACGCTTTCGCTACTCACCTACTGTCGCCGGCAGGCCGAAGTTTTCCTCCCACAACAACGTCAGTTCCTTGCCGAGCCCACTGTGCGTAGCGTGGCGATGCGCTTGCGCGAAGTCTACCTCGACCTGTTCCTGCACAGCAGGCAACGGCTTTTTGCACTACCGACTTCCAATAACGGCACCCCTGCTTTGGTTGACGAGATGCAGTATCTCTATCGGCAACTGCTGGCCAAGGGGGTGATTGGTGCGGTGGATAAATGGCAACATATCATCGACTTTCTATCGGTGGACATTATAGATGCCGAATCTGCGCCTACCCTACGGCAGCAACTCGACCGCTATTTGGTGGAAATCAACACCTTGCGCGAGTCGGACCTCTGCGACAGCAAGAGCATGTTGCAGTTTATGCACGAGCGGTTCTTTATTGCCACTGCTCACAAGGCCAAGGGACTAGAGTTTGAGAGTGTTATCGTCTTCAATGCGGTTGAGGGGTCCTATCCGTTCTACAAAAACCTTCTAGACCACAACCAGGAACGCATCCGCGAGGATGCCCGCCGCTTTTATGTGGCGCTCTCCCGCGCCAAGAAACACCTCTGCATCACCTATGCCGACACCGACCGCTGCGGACGTCCCAGCAAGCTCACCCCGCTGCTGCAGTCGATAGCCCCTATGCTCACTTGCTATCGGTTCAATATTGCTACCGGCCGTTTGGAGGTGCAAAGCGGGGAGCGTACTTGAAGCTTAACGGCAACAGCCCGATGCTCTGAACAAGTATCGGGCTGGGGTAGGGGAGAATGCGGGTAGGAGAGGTTACTTGGTTAGGAATACCATCACCATAAAGCCAACCAAGAGGGCATAGGTGGCCATCTTTTGATATCCGTGGGCGTGGGTTTCGGGGATCATTTCGTCGCTGACAACGTATAGCATGGCGCCTCCGGCAAAAGCTAGCATCACGGGTAGCAGGTATTGGGAGATGGCTCCGATGCCATAGCCTAGCCATACGCCGACAACTTCCAATGGCCAATGAGATAAGGAAGGCGCGCATCTTTTTGACACCCACTAGCAGCAACGGCGTGACCACCACCATGCCTTCTGGGATGTTCTGCAGGGCGATGCCGAATGTGACTGCCCAAGCGCCGCTTAGCTCCTCGGCATTGAAGCCTACGCCTGTGGCAATGCCTTCGGGGAGTTTGTGAATGGCCACGGCCATAACAAAGAGTAGCACTCGGTTGACAGAGGCCCCGTTGTTGCGGTGCTCCTCCATGTCCAGGCCTGTAATCTTGTGCATGTGGGGTGTGAGCAGGTCCAAAATATTCAAAAAGAGAGCTCCTGCAGCAACGCCTATGGCAGGTAGCCACCAAGCGTGCCCTCCGGCCTGTTCCACGGCGGGAAGTATCAAGCCTAGGGTGGCGGCAGCTAGCATCACGCCGGCGCAAAACCCTAGGGTGGCGTCGTTCCATTTATGAGGCAATTCCTTGACAAAGAATCCTATCAAGGTGCCCAGTATCGTAGCCAGGCCAAGCCCAGCGGCACTAATCCAAACGGCAGACACTTTCGGGGGGAGGTTATTTGATTTGCAACTTCTTTTTCATCTCTTTGGTGAGCGCATCCTTGTGCAGGAGGATGGTGACGGTCTTGTAGCGGAAATAGGCTTTGCTGGCAAAGAACATGCCCTTGTATTGGCCATAGGCGCCCCAGCTGTTCTTGACCATATAGTATTCGTTGCCAAGTTGGTCCTTGGCAGTGCCATAGATGAGCATCAGGTGGTCGTCGTTGGTCTCGTGGTTGTCCCACCCCAGCTGGCGCTCTTCGGGGGTGACCCAACGTTGGGGGGTGGGATTTTTGGTGGACTCCTCCTGGATGTCCTTGGCGCTCATGCCGGTCCAGTGGGCCATGTCGCTACCCTGCAGGCCGGCGTCCCAGCCCCCAGTGGAGGGGAGCACGCAAAAGCCTTTGCGCGAACCGTTGCGGAAGCCCTGCTCGCTTACGTCGCTGTCCCACCCCACGGGGTAGCCTTGCGCTAGGGCGTGGTCGGTGATGGCCAAAAGCTCGTCGAGGCTGACGTTGTAGGAGAGGTCGTGGCGCCAGTTGTCGGGGCTCTCCACGGCAAAGGGGCTATAGGTCGGATAGTGCAGGAAGGCTGTGACTTGAATGTAATCGCTAGCTTTAAGCCCCGTCGACTCGTAGAAGGACTTTGGGGTATACTCCTTGCCCTTGTAGGTGAATTTTTCGGGCGGGACGCCCAGGTAGATGTCGTGCACCGCACGGATGGCCTTGAGCGACAACAGCTGGTAGTTGCTGTCGCTTTGCAGGCTACTACTGCCGGCGGCGGCCTGAACCATGGGGTTGGTCATGGCGCTGAGCTCGCCGTGGTTGGAGAGGGAGTCGCGGTACATTACGCCGGGGCGCATCTGTTCTTCGGGCACCAAACCGTACCGCTCCATGCAGTGGAGCACATCGCCAAAGCACCCGCCTTGCGAAAAGGAGATGTCGCCGTGGGTGCGGATAACGGCTAGGGCGCGGTCTTGATAGTTGGCGTGGGCGGTGAACATCTCGCTTAGGTCGTACTCGCCCTTGCCCATGCGCAGCAGTTCGGCTTCCAAAAAGGCGGTGCCGGCATAGTCCCAACAAGTGCCGGCCTTGGCTTGGTTCTTTACAGGGGTGATGGGAAGCTCCTTTACGATGGTGAACTTATAGCCTTCGCCGTCCTTGTTTTCGGGCTCCTTGGCCTCCTGTGCCGACAGTGGCGCGCTTAGCAACGCTGCGGCAAATAAAGCATACATTTTGCGCATAAAAAAACTTTTTTTTCGGGTGCAAAGGTACGAAATATTTTTGGAACACGGTGTCTTTGTGCACATCTTTCTTTATTTGGAGCTATTGTTGCCCGCTAAAACTTTTTTGATTCGGCCAAATTATGGCTGACACCTTTTACAAAGAGTCAGCCATTTTTTTTCTACCTTTTTTTGCCTAATAATTATAATACTCCCGGAATTTTAGACAACCGCATAGGTTGCAGAAAGAAAAATT
>CAZAAK010000079.1:0-7377 GCA_964483145.1 uncultured Bacteroidaceae bacterium | reverse complement strand
ACTAGGCTTCGGGCTGGGTATTTATGCTCTTTTGAGTTTTACCGGACAGCAATAACAAAAAAACTTCCGTAAGCACATTCGCTTGCGGAAGTTTTTTTATGGGAGGATTAACGCCAAAGCCAACCTGTGCTGGCCTGTCAAAATACCTGCATCTAAGGGCAAGTTGGGATGCGCAGTTGCCTAGAAATAGATATCGCGGTCTCCTTGACCGATTTTGCAGAGGTTGCCTTCGACACGCTTCTTGAGATCTTCTTTGGTAAATGTTTGGGTGAGTTGATTGAGAAGCGCCATGCCTTTGACCTTGGTTTGCGGAGATGCATAGTCCTCGAGATACTCGCGGAAGGTGAACATGGCGTTGGGCTTGCAGTACTCCTTGATCAGACCCGGTTTGGCTAGGTCCATAAAATCGGCACCTACACGGCCTTTGCGGTAACAACCTGTACAGAAACTAGGTATATAGCCACCATCAATCATAGTGGATATTACCTCGTCAAGGGATCGATGGTCGCCAAGGGAAAATTGGGCACCTGACTTCTGATGGTCGGATTCGTCAATGCTACGTTCGCCAGCTTCGTATCCGCCGGGATTGGTTTCGCTTGCTGCACTGATTTGGCTGACCCCGTATTTAATCAACCCGTCGCGCATTTCGGGGCGTTCGCGAGTACTGATGATAATGCCGGTGTAAGGTAGGGCAATGCGAATGATGGCCACAATCTTCATAAAGTCCTTGTCGGAAACGGGGTGGGGCAAATTCTCGGGCAAACTGAATGGAGTGCCTTCTGCTGGCTCAATGCGAGGGAAACTGACCGTATGCGGACCACAACCGTAGTCCTCCTCTAGGTGACGCGCATGCTCCATGATAGCAAGGATTTCGAAACGGTAGTCGGTAAGGCCAAAGAGAACACCGAGACCCACATCGTTGATGCCACCCTCCTGTGCGCGGTCCATGCAAGTGAGTCGGTAGAGATAGTCGCCCTTGAGCGTATTGGCAGGATGAAACTTGCCATATTCCAACGGGTCATAGGTCTCTTGAAAACAGACATAGGTACCGATTTTTTCGGCGTGCAACTTGGCAAAATCCTCCACGCTCATAGGAGCTAATTCCACATTGATACGACGGATGGAACTGCCTTTTTCGTCGCGTGTGGCATAAGTGCGGCGAATGGCTTCAACCATGTAGTCAGCATTGTTGCGGGGGCTTTCGCCACAAATCAGCAAGGCTCGCTTGTGACCCATACGGAGAAGCTGAAGGGTTTCCTGCTCAATTTCATCCATCGTAAGGACTTTGCGGCGGAGAGCCTTGTTGTCGCGGCGGAAACCACAGTAGACGCAATTGTTGACGCAGGCATTACCCGTGTAGATGGGGGCAAAAAGGACAAGGCGTTTGCCATAAATCTCCTCTTTGCAGTAGTGGGCCACTTCAAGGATTTTCTGGATGTCCTCTTCCTTCTCAACGCAAAGCAATTTGGCCACATCCTTGAGGTCGAGACCCTTTAGACGGCGGGCTTTGTTGAGGATGTCGTTGAGCTCCGATTCTGTCGGGACATTGTTGTCAAGCAAACCATACAGTTTGTCTCGGTCTATGAAATTCTGATTTCTCATTGTGTACGTTATATGTTTTTAGGATTAATTTTCGTCAGTACAGCTTTGGATTCAACCCCAGAAACCCGTCCAAGCTTACCTGTAAGGGCGTTGATGCGGTCGGGAGAGCCTTCGACAATGAGAGAAATGACAGCAATATCCCTGTTGTGGAACGGTAACCCTTGCCGACAAAGGACTATGTCGGAAAAAGCTGAGATAACAGCATTGACTTCGACCGCCTGGCTACGGTCGGCTAATAGCAAGGTTATTGTTCCTATTCTCTTCTCCATCAGGTATTTGGCTTTTGGGTTAGACGAACTATTGCTTCTTGGAAAGACGTTGCAAAGATATGATTTTTTTGTGGAATTGAAAGAATTGTTGCAAATTTTCTCTTCAATCGGTAAAAAGTTCGTATATTTGCAAACTGAAATCTCAAACAAAGCACAATATGTACAACTACCTTAAGATAGACCAAAAAGGAGCAATTGTTGCCTTGACTATTTCGGCTCCAAAATCACTTAATGCACTTAACAGCACCATTTTGGGAGAGCTAGATGACGCTCTCAGTAGCCTACCCGACAACACTCGGGCCCTCATTATTACAGGTGAAGGAGATAAATCGTTTGTGGCTGGCGCTGACATCAGCGAGATGGCAACTTTGAGCGAAGTCGACGGAACGGCATTCGGCAAGAGAGGTGCAAGTGTATTTCGCAAAATCGAAACTCTACCAATCCCTGTCATTGCTGCAGTAAATGGTTTTGCTTTGGGCGGCGGCTGCGAAATTGCCATGGCGTGCGATATCCGCATCTGTTCCAACAATGCCCGTTTCGGTCAGCCGGAAGTGGGTCTAGGTATTATTCCCGGCTTCAGCGGAACCTATCGCTTGGCCAAACTAGTGGGGATGGGCATGGCCAAACAATTAATTTTCACCGGACGCAATATTAAGGCTGATGAAGCTTTACGCATCGGCCTAGTGAATGCCGTCTACGAGCCTGCCGATTTAATGCCCGCTGCGATGCAAATAGCCGAAAGTATTTGCAAAAATGCCCCCATTGCAGTGGCCTACGCCAAGCAGTGCATCAATGCAGAATACGACCTACCCGCTGATGAAGCTATTGCCTACGAGAACCAGTTCTTTGGCAAATGCTTTTCCACTGAGGACCAAAAAAGCGGTATGCAGGCCTTTTTGAACAAAAGCAAGGTTGAGTTCCAAGGAAAGTAACTAAATTGTATCAACATAAAACATTTTAAATCATGAAAATTTGCGTTATTGGTACTGGTACGATGGCTAAAGGCATTGTAAAAGCCTTCGCTGCAAAAATGCCCGTTGTCATGAAAAGCAGAACCCAAGCTAGCATCGACAAGGCTATGGGCTCCATCTCCAAATCCTATGCAAAATTGGTAGAAAAGGGCAAGATGACCCAAGAGGCCGTTGATGCCCTGATAGCCAACATCACTACCACCACCGATTACAGTACCTTCAAGGATGCCGACCTTGTAATTGAGGCCGCTGTTGAGGATATGCAACTCAAGAAAGAGGTCTTTACCGAACTCAACACCATTTGCAAAGCAGAGACTATCTTCGCCACCAACAGCTCAAGTCTTAGCATTACCGAGATTGCCGCTGCCTCTGGTCGCCCCGCTCAGTTCATTGGCATGCACTTCTTCAATCCTGCCGACCGTATGGCCCTGATCGAGGTCATCAAAGGTCAGCTCACATCGCCCGAGGTCTGCAAGTGCATTGTAGACTTGGGTACTTCTATTGGCAAAACACCCGTTGAGGTGAACGAGGCCCCCGGTTTTGTAGTCAACCGCATTTTGATTCCCATGATCAACGAGGCTGTAGGCATCCTTGCCGATGGTGTTGCTAGTGCTGAAGATATCGACAAGTGCATGCAACTCGGAGCCAACCACCCGATGGGTCCTTTGGCTTTGGCCGACTTGATTGGTAACGATGTCAACCTAGCCATTATGGAAGTGCTCTACAAAGAGTTTGGCGATCCCAAGTATCGTCCCCACCCACTGTTGCGCAAAATGGTCCGTGCTGGGCTTCTTGGTCGCAAGAGTGGTGAAGGTTTTTACAAATATTGATTTCTTACGATCTATTCATCCCAAAAGGGTTGCCTGTTTGTTACGGGCAATCCTTTTTTTATAGATATATATCGGCTCATACAATTGCTATCAGCCCACCATACGAAATTGTTTTTTTTGACCCACCATTTTTTATCTTTGCAACCAACAATAACAAAATATCATCCACTATGTTGTAAAGCTATTGCGTCAACTCAATGTGCAATAAAAAAATCCCGTAGCCAAGGCCACGGGATAAGAGATATGTGAATCTCAACTAGTTGCTTAATCAACGAAAGTGTTCCAATTATGAACATCTTCAGCTTCGCCAAGCTGGATGGCGCGGAGGGCATTGTAAAGCTTGGTGCTGATGGGACCCGGTTCCTTGCCGAAGGTGTAGCTTTTTCCGGTAGCGGGGTCATCAATGCGCTCAATAGGGCTAATCACGGCAGCAGTGCCGCATGCACCGGCTTCTTGGAAATCGGAAAGCTCCTCAACAGCAATGGGGCGACGCTCCACTTTTATACCCATATCTTCTGCCAACTGCATGAGACTTTTGTTGGTGATGGAAGGTAGAATTGAGGTACTTTTGGGGGTAACATAAACACCATCCTTGATACCAAAGAAATTGGCAGCCCCTGCCTCGTCGATATACTTCTTTTCCTTTGCATCTAAGTAGAACTCGCAAGCATACTGACCACCATGGCAAGCAGTAGTGTGAGCCTTAAGACTTGCAGCATAGTTGCCGCCAACCTTATAAACTCCCGTGCCTAGAGGGGCACTGCGGTCGAAATCGCGGGTTACAACGTAAGGATTGGTCTGGAAACCGCCTTTAAAATAAGGCCCAACGGGGGTGACAAAAATGAGGAACAGATACTCATCTGCAGGCTTTACGCCAACAGTAATGCCCGTGCCTATCAACAAAGGACGGAGATAGAGGCTAGCGCCAGTGCCGTAGGGAGGAATGAATCTCTCGTTCAACTTGACAACTTTCTTGCACATCTCCACAAAGCGCTCTGTTGGGAGTTCAGGCATAACTATACCGCGGCACGTACTTTGCAGACGGGCAGCATTCTCATCCGGGCGGAACATACGAATCTTACCATCCTTGCAACGGTAGGCCTTCAAACCTTCAAAAGCTTCTTGACCATAATGGAGGCAAGAAGCTCCCATATGAATAGGAACTGTATCTTCGGAGCAGACTTCGACTTCGCCCCACTTTCCATCGCGGTAGTAGCAACGGACATTATAATCGGTTTTTACATAACCAAAGGGAAGGTTTTGCCAATCAATATTCATATCTGTACTTTATTTGAGGTTTAAAAAAGTGGTCCCACTTGGGCTCGAACCAAGGACCCACTGATTATGAGTCAGTTGCTCTAACCGACTGAGCTATGGGACCAGATTTCCTCTCTGCGAAATCGTTTGCAAAAGTACGTTTTTTTTCCCATTCAACAAAAAAAACTTTTGCAACCTTTATGGTCTTTTAGAACTTAATGTTTGATAATGACTGCATTTGGTCGAAAAATTAATCAACAAAAAAAATCACCAAACAATCCACAAACAGATGTCTAGAGATCTATTCTGGGTGATATTCTGCAAAAGAATGGTCCTCGTAGAGGATAATAACTTTCACAATTTTCTTTTTTGCGAGAATTGGCTGTGGCAATTCGGTTGGCTTGCCGGTCCCATTTAAGCAAATCTCGTTTGGTTGACTTTGGTAAGACGATTCTACTTCAGATTGACAGATACCGGACCGATCCACTGACGCAACCGCACCAAACGACTCTAAGTCGGAAACAGTTGCAGCAACCTTCGGTTTGAAGCTAGATGATGCCTTTGTACCCTCCCGAACGTCATCGGATTGGGGCTTGCTTGGCTCAGATTGCGCAGAAAGAAACTGTGAAGACTCGGCAGAATCGGACTGTTGCTTCGGAGTTTGACTGACTGACTCAACTGAAGGTTGAGAAAAAAGATCATATTCCTGAGCCCTTGAGGATTCACCCAATACTTCTGAAGATGATTCCACTTCCGACAAGTAAGGCACAACGGGTTCTGGAGCAGGCGATTGAACTAGACCCGACTCAATAGATTGGTCATGATTTGGTACACCGCCAGAAAGCCCCACAAACATTTCCCCTTTGCCAAACATCAACCAGTTGATATTAATTTCGGGCCAACGCTTGACAACCTTCATGACAAAATCAAGACTAGGATTGTTGCGGCCTGAGAGTATGTGCGACATACCACTTGGCTGAATACCTATCGCCTCGGCAAATTGACGAGCTGTAATGTTTTTGGCTTTCAGCAGCAGATTGATTCTTTCAACCATGACAATAATATTTAAATAATTATGGATTTCTATATATTATTACCTTATTAGTCGGAACATTCAATGTTATACCAACAATCCGACAATCAAAGATATAAAATCGTAGTTTACATTTGTATTCATTGATATTTTAGATTACAAAAATACACAGAATAATCGATATACGAGAAAATATTTTTATTGTTTACATTTGTAAGTTAACAATACATTCATCTATTGCTTTAGGTGATTTGATTTTCTATCGCTGTTTATCAGCATACTAACTGTATAATAAATTATTCTATCCAAATACTCGTAATAATGCCGCGTTTATTTCTACTATTACATTAATAAAATATTGCCAATATCTGATTTTGAAATACATATATATAAATTCTATCGTAATATACAGTTATTTTAACGAGGTTACAGATATTAACGTTTTACATTTGTATTATTCACATGTGTAATTGTATATTTGCATGAATATATACAATTGTAATATATCTGATTACAATATTAATCGGACCACAGGCGTATTACATGCCTCACTTGTGTGTTGTCTTGAATGATTTTAGAGAATTGGCGTGCGGCGCTGCTACCATTCTATAGTGGGCTTCGCGGGTTGCTACGGGGTCGTTCCCTCCCACACTCTGATGACGGATATTGTCTTTGCTTGCGTTTTCCTGTTCCCCATAGCTAGGACTGGGGGCCATTTTCTATATTTTTTTGCGGATTTCGATTTTCTTTGTACTTTTTGCAGCCGAATTAGAGGCATTGAACTTCTCTTGCGTGCTTAATTGTGTGGTTTGCAAGGTCGTTTGGAACGCTTCTTTGTTTGTATAAAAGTCACAAAACCTCAATACCATTCCATATTTCGCTTGATAAAGTATAGGTGACGCTACTTTCATTAGTGGTTCCTGTTTACGGCCGAACTCTCTAGGTGATTCTCGATGTTAAACGTATTAAGAAATCGCGCGTACCTATTCGAAGAAACTGCAAGTCACTTTTGCAAATCATTTTATTGCAGATACGATATTTTTTTGTATCTTTGTGTTGCAGAATAGAGGTGTCTGTTCGCTACAACAAACTAAGTATCAACACCCTATTGAGCAAATTCTAAGAAACAAAACTAGTGTAACAACGCAAATATCAATCATAAAATACATCGTATCATGAAGAGATCCATCGTAGCAGTCTGCATCGTTATGTTCTTCGCAATGGTTGTAGCTTCTTGTACTCACCACACCTGCCCCGCCTATCGTGGCTCTGTAGCTGAGGCCGTTGCCGAATAGCTGTTTTTCTCCGGCTGACGTAAACACAAAAAGAGCCCTTACCGCAAGGTAAGGGCTCTTTTTTTCAATTATTGCTGTCCGGTAAAACTCAAAAGAGCATAAATACCCAGCCCGAAGCCT
>CAZAAK010000078.1:0-8292 GCA_964483145.1 uncultured Bacteroidaceae bacterium | reverse complement strand
TCAGCCCTAATTTTGGTCAGCCGAAAAGTTTTACCGGACAGCAATAATTTTTTTTGTGTGGGGGGGGGATAAAAAAAATTCTGGCGGGCATTATCTGCTAGCCAGAAACAGTTCCTTTGGCTGCGGTGGCATAACCAACTAGGAAACAAATGCAAGGTTGCTTGCCTTTGGATGATAGGGTAAATCGGTGTCTTTTGGCACAAACCACTAGAGGGGGGTCAGGCGTAGAGTTGCGTCACTTCCTTCCCCATCACCTTTAGATTGGCAGCAAGGCGCTCCACAAGTTTCAGTTTCATGGTGGTGTCTATTTCCAGACCGGCATGGGCGGTGTTGACACTCTGCCCCACAAAAAAATGCACATGAGTGGCCCGTTCGAACAGAATCTCCGCCAACAGCGAAGCCCCGTCCTCCTTTTCGTAGTACTTTGGGGTTAGGTCCGAGATAGAGACATATTTGTTGGAAAGCTCCAAAAGCCGGCGTAGGGTAATCACGCCTTCGGTCACTAGGTCGATGCCTTCGATATATGCAATTGGCGGGATTTCGTGGTCGGGGTATTCAAGGGAGGGCTTGAGGCGTTTGTGCAGGTAGCGTGCCACGATATTGGAGCTAGTGCCACCACAAACCACCTTCAGGCCGGGGCCTTCCAAGTAGCGTTTGACGTGTTCCTCGTCCTGGTCTCGGTTGACGGGAGGCCCCACCATGACGTTTACATCCAAGCGCTGACGGATGCGCACGGCTGCCACCGTGGTGTCGTCGCTGGGGTGCCCCTCATAGATTTCGTTGCAAGCCGACGCTAGCACACAGGCTGCTGCGCGGGCCGACATTTGGCTATCGAGGTGACGGTCGAGATACTCTTTGATCTTCTCGCGAGGCCAACCGAAATTGAGTATCATTCCTATGCCGGCATGCACCGTGCCGTCGCTCATCACCATCACGATGTCGCCATCCACCAGGTTGAGTTCGCTTTTGAAGACCGCATTGCCGCAGACATCGAGCTTTTCGCGCTCGAAATCCATCGCCTTGCCGTGGTGGTAATAGATAGCTTCGGGGTTGTCGAATTCAAAGAGATAGCCATGACCGTGCCGGTTTACATGAATCACCGAGAAGGTGGAGTAGGCCACACCGCGTTCCTTGCACACAGGCAACGTCTTGATGATGGTTGCCACACACTCGTTGATGTCTATCTCATTGGAAACCATCGTGCAGAGAATCTTGGAGGTGAGGGTCGAGAGGATGCTTGCCTTTACCCCGCTGCCCAACCCATCGGCCAACACCAAGGTGGTGCAGTCGCCGTTGACACTACTTTCGACATGGTCGCCGCAAAGCTCCTCGCCAATGTGGTTGAGCGAGGTGTAGCCCGTTTCAAGACACAGTTCCATTTATTCCTCCTTTTTTTCTTCTTCCTGACGCAGAATCTTTTTCAGGTTCAGCAACGCCACTTTGGTCTCGGCCGTTGTTTCGCCCAAAAGCGAAGCAATCTCTTGGGCTACACGCATCTGCTTCATAATCACCTGGTCGGTGGTGTCGATGGTTTCGTTGCGCATACGGTCCAACTTCTTCTCGTAGCTCACCTCTTCTGTTACGTCCTTCATCTGCCCAAAAAGCAGGTTTTGGTCCTTCATGTAGCAGATGGTGATGTCGACATAGCGCCGTGTGCCCACGATAAACTGCTTGTGCACCTCCATGTTTTTCTGCTGGCTGTAGGCAAGGAAGAAGTCCAGCGGAGGCATATAATCCTTGAGGGGCCGAGGTTTAAAGTTCAAGGTGTCGCCAGGGATGTCGAGCATCTCCATAGCGGTGGCGTTGGCGTCCACTACATTTAGGTTGCCGTCCACTAGCAGGATGCCTTCGGGGCTGTTGTGCACGATGTCAAAGGCCATCGACTCGGCCTTTTTGCGCATATAGGGCATGCACATCTCTATGTCGGCGTAGCCGTTGAGCACAGCCCAAGCCTTGGCGCGGCAACTGCGGTAGCCACAGGAGCCGCAGTTGAGTTCGTCCTCGCGGGAGAGTTTGCCGGTGCGGCGCAACACCTCTTCTATCTCCTTGTCCGAGACCTTGCGGCTACGGTTGAGCACCCGCGGGAACTCATACGCAAGGTCCACCCGCGGCTTTTCGCCTATCTGGGGTGCGCGGTAGCTATGCACGCCTTGCATCAGATACCCCTGCATCTGCAACTTTGCCATGGTGATACCCCCCTTGGGCAACATGCTGAAAGGGCCGTTGATGCATCCGTCTGGGCACACATTAATTTCGATAAAGACACCCTCGTAGTTGCCAATATTCTCCAAAACCTCCATTGCACGCTTGGGCCCATCCACCGACATGAAACTGTAGCCTTTGGGCAGGCGATAGAAGGAGTGGATGATGCCATCGGTAACGGGGTAGCCCTTGGCCTTGCAGTCCGACCCGCTGGCGTCGCCTAGCGAAACACCGCTGAGGCTGCCCGCAACAGGCGTGGCGGGGCTTTGACCAGCATTGCTATCCAAATGGACCAAGGAGCCAAGCTCTTCGAACGAGAGCACCGCCGAAACCACCCCCGACTCGGCCGCCTCGCGATGCTTGGAGAGGCACGGCCCGATGAAGACAATTTCGGCATCGGGGTTCTCGTCCAGCAAAATGCGGGCATGGGCCACC
Source organism: uncultured Bacteroidaceae bacterium (assembly GCA_964483145.1). GTDB lineage: Bacteria > Bacteroidota > Bacteroidia > Bacteroidales > P3 > Colimorpha. The sequence continues at coordinate 5,655 of CAZAAK010000078.1, read as the reverse complement.
ATTGGCGAAGCCACTGGGGCAAGATAAGGCAACGCCTCGGGGAAGTATTCCTGCACAAGGCGGCAGGCCGAGGGACATGCCGAAGTGATAAAGTTCTTCATCGTGCCCGACTCCAATATCCGCATATATTCCTGTGTGACCCACTCAGCGCCCCGAGCCGTTTCCTCGGCATCGTAGAACCCAGCCTCCTTCAAGGCCTGCCTAAGAGGTTCAAAAGCGCTCAGCCCAAGGTTGGAAACAAACGATGGGGCCACACTAGCAATGAGTTTTTTGCCTGAAGCCAGCATCGACTGCACTTTGGGCAGGTCGCTATGCACAAGCTTGGCATCCTGAGGGCATACGTGCATGCAACGCCCACAAAGGATGCAACGGTCTTCGATAATCTGTGAGCGGTGGTCGGCAAAGCTGATGGCCTTCACGGGGCACTCACGCAGGCACAGGTAGCAGTCCTTGCACTGTACCTTTTTTAATTCCAGGTATGACATCGGGCACCTCCGTTTTCTGTTGCGGAAACTATTTCAAAAGCGGTAGGATGGCCTGAGCAAAAACCTCTTCGGCATTTTCGCCATTGACGCAACTCAGCAAAAAGCCCGCCTCGGTGCGCTTGACATGCTCGCTCTCTACTACCTGAACATCGCCTATTTCCTCCACCGAAGCCGAAACGCCCCGAAGGCAGTTGCCTAGGCAAAAACTAGCCTGAAGCTCGATTTTGTCTTCCACATTGTATTTTTTCACGAGAGACTTGAAGGCCTCGACTACATCGTAAGAGCCTTTCAAATGGCAGGAACTGCCCACGCAGACTTTGATAACCATAACTTAAGTGTATGTAGTGTATTTGAAACTGCAAAGGTACTATTTTTTCTGGGAAATGCAAGAAAACGGCCCTACTTTTAACATTGATAAAAACATAACTACATGGTTTACAATCGATGCCACAAATCTGCCAAGATGGCCATACCGGCAAAATCCGGTGCAGAAGAAATCCTTCGCGGACCTGCCGACCTTGCAAAGTACAGTGCGCAGATCAAAGCCAAAGGGCTACCACGATGCCCCTTTGGGCGAAGTGGGCAATGCCGATGTAAAGGGGGGGGCGGGAGGGTACAAAGCGCCTTGAAGCGAAACTTTTTGCATCTGACCCCTAATTAAAAAGTAAGATATTAAAAAAAAGTCGTATCTTTGCAAATTCGAAATAGTAGTGTCATGAAGAAATACATCTTTTTTCTCACAACCCTTTGTGTGCTGACAAGCAGTGCGTTAGCACAAACGCTAGCCTTCGATGACATCAACATGCTGTATGGCTACAAAAACAGTAACGGCATTTGGCAGATAGCCCCGAAGTATCAGGTGGCCTTTGCTTTCCAACACCAGCAGAGAAAGTTTGCCGTGGTAAAATACGACGGCCGTTGGGGTTGCATCGACGAGGACGGCAACATGATAGTGCGCAACATCTTCCTTACCCAAGAGGAGGCGCAGCAGGCCGGCGAGCATTGGTACAGTGCCGAAGAGCCCGGCAAATGGATATACCCTGCCGAGAACCCCGCCACCCACAAGTGGGGCTTTGTCAACTACTACGGTCAATGGAAATACAACCCCGAGTATGAGGATGCCGGCCAATACTACGGCACCGACCCGATGAGTTTTGCTCCGGTGAAAATGGACGGCCGCTGGGGTTGCATCGATGCCAAAGGTATCCTGATTATCAACAACATCTTTGAGAGCATGAGCGATGCCCAAGAGGCAGGTCGCCAATGGATTGTGGGCCGCCACTACGACACTTGGCGCATTTCGGTGCCCAACCCCAAGAACGAAAACCAATGGGGCATTGTCAACTACTTGGGTCGGTGGGTCGTTCAGCCCCAGTACTCCATGATAAGGCAATTCCCAGGCGAACACAACTACATCTACACCCAGGCCATGAAAGGAGGTCGTTGGGGCAATATCGACCGCAATGGCAACGTAATCAGCGACTTTATTTTTACCAAAGAAAGCGACTGCGTTTACGCCCTCTCGCAAATTGAGCATGGACGCGACATGGACGCATGGCGCATCCCCGAGATGCGCACCGACACCAACCTTTGGGGATGGGTGAAGCCCGACGGCACCTGGGCCATTCAGCCCGTCTACTTAGAGGTTTCGCACTTTGCCAACGACACGGGGCTTTTTGCCACGGCAAAATGCAGCAACGGGCTGTGGGCCAGCATCCACGAGGACGGTCGCCTGCTCAGCAAACCCGTCTTTATCCTCTCGAGCGAAGCCGCTAAGGCCGGCAAGGAATGGGACGACAACGAGAAAGGCATTGAGGAGGCCGAGTTGGGCCATTGGCTCTGGCCTATACAGGAGGAAGGCACCGGTCATTGGGGGTACGTGAACTTTGAGGGCGAATGGGTCATCCTGCCCCGACTGGAAGATGCCAAACCGTTCATCAACAGCTGGAACAACCGTGTGGCCCCCGCCAAACAGGAAGGGCGCTGGGGTTGCATCGACCACACCGGCCAATTTGTGGTAAAGCCCATCTACAACAACTCCGCCGATGCCTACATTGCAGCACGCAACTGGGGCAGCAAGAAGAAATTCTAACCAAAAATAGATTCCCGGACTGCGTTCACCAATATCTCTATAACCCCTATGGACTACATCATCACCGGCGGCACCATTGTCAACGAAGGCAAACTCGATCGGCGCGACCTCTACATCCACCAAGGCAGGATTGCGCAAGAGAGCACAGCATTGGAGAATCCCGAACGCGTCGACGCCACGGGCTGCTATGTGATGCCTGGCATTATCGACACCCATGTGCATTTTCGCGACCCTGGGTTCCCCGAGAAGGCGGACTTTGCCTCCGAGAGCCGCGCTGCCTTGAAGGGAGGCGTCACCTCGGTTATCGACATGCCCAACACCGACCCCCAAACCACTTCGCTACAGGCATTGCAGGCCAAAGAGCAGATAGCCGAACGCAAGAGCGTGGTCAACTATGGATTTATGCTCGGCGCCACCAACGACAACATCAACGACCTTTTGCAAATTCCCGCCGACCGCTACGCTGCCATCAAGCTCTTTTTGGGCAGTAGCACCGGCAACATGTTGGTTAACAATGCCCAGGCGCTGGACCTGCTTTTTGGGGAAAGCAAGAAGCTTGTGGTGGCCCACTGCGAAAATGAGGATATCATCCAAGCCAACCTACGCAACTACAAGTTGGAGTTTGCTGGCACCGAGAAAGAGAGTGCAGACTTGCACCCCAAAATCCGCAACACCGAGGCCTGCTTTGTGTCGACCTACAAGGCTGTGGAGCGGGCCCGCAAATACGGCACCCGACTTCATGTGGCCCATGTGAGCACCGCTACCGAGCTCTCGCTCTTCAGCAACCGTGTTCCCGCCGAAAAGAATATCACTGCCGAAGTTACCCCCAACCACCTGTGGTTCGACGAGCGCGACTATGCCCAGTTGGGCAACCTTATCAAATGCAACCCTGCCATTAAGAGCAGCGACGACCGCATTGGGCTGTGGGGAGGATTGGCCGATGGCGTTATCGATACCATTGCCACCGACCATGCCCCACACACATGGCAGAGCAAGCAAAAACGCTATTTTGAGGCCCCCGGAGGCATCCCTAGCATACAGCACTCCTTGCAGATGATACTGGAGTGCTTTTTCCACCCCGCCGCCACCCAACAGAGCGACTACAATGCCTTGCTAGAGGAATGGTTGCCGCTGATAGTGGCTAAGATGTGCCACAACCCTGCCACCATCTTTGGCATTTGCGAACGCGGATTCCTGCGCCCCGGCTACATGGCCGATGTAACCATTGTGGAGCCTAGCTCGGAGCAAGTCACCCACGAAAGCCTGCTATACAAATGCGGTTGGAGCCCACTGGAGGGGCAAACCTTCCACACCCGCATCAAGCAGGTGTTCCTTAACGGCAGGCCTGCGGGACAAAGCAAAGCCATGCAACTAAAATTCGACAGATGAAGAAATCCCTATACACAATCGCCCTCTTTGGCTTGGTGCTACTGAGCCTAACCGGCTGCAATAGCGAAAGGAGCAAGTTGCGCAAGATGATTGCGCAAATCAACGCCGAATGCCCCATACCGCTAGGCTCTATCGGGCAGATGGACAAGGCGCAGTACCGGAGCAACCGAGTTACCTTTTTTTATACCATCGTGGGCTTGGATAACCTCAACAACTTCAAAAACAACCGAGAAGCCTTCCACCAATTTATGCTAGAGAACTATCGCAGCAACTCCGATGAGGCGTTTTGCCGGCTACTGGAGGTGATTGTGAACGCCCAAGCGGACCTAGATGTGGTCTTTGGCATCGAAAACGGCGAGACCTTTACCCTGCAATTCACCTGGCAGGAGTTGAAAGACAATATGCCCACCTCAACGAGCGACCCGGAAAGCTACTTGCAGTCGGCCGTTGCCTCGGCACGCATGCAACTACCCATCACCTACGGCTATGGCGATGGCATGGTGTGCACCAACATCGACTTGGACTCGATGTACTACACCTACTATATCGATTGCGATGAGAATCAGCTGGATTTGAATGAGATGCAGCAGAGCATCGAGGAGAACCACGAAGCCTTGGTGGAGATGCTCACCTCCAGCACCGACCCCTCTTTCGTGAAGATGATGCACACCCTCAAGGCCACAAAGCGCGGGTTGCGCTACTTCTACACCGGCACTAGTAGCGACAAGGAGGCTGTGGTAACCATTGCGCCCGAAGAGCTTAAGTAAGGTACATATAACCATAAAAAATAATTTGGCCATGAAAAAATTCATTCTCGCATTATTTGCCGTTCTGCTGCTTGCCGGTGGAGCCAACGCCCAAAGCAGGAAGAAGACCATCGACCCCGAAAATCTGCCCAAAGCCGCCAAGGAGCTGATCCAAAAGCACTGGCCCTCCTGCGCCATCGATTTTGCCTACGTCAAGGGCCGTGAATACGAGGCCCTGCTCACCGACGGCACTCTTATCGAGTTCGACTCGAAAGGCGTGTGGAAGGAGATGGAATGCACCGAAGGGTTGCCCGTGACGCTGGTGCCCGTCTATATCACCCGCTACATTGTCAACCGCTATCCCAAGCAATTGATTATCGACTGCGAAAAGATGCGCGGCGGGTACGAAGTCACCCTCACCAACGGGTTGGAGATTCAGTTCGACCTCAAAGGCAACGTTACGCACGTGGACGACTGACACACGGGCCGCACTTTTTGGGCCGTCCATCCCCCCCCCTATTCCCATTGAGTGGCTGCATTTGGCGGCCACTTTTTTTTTATTCCTGCAGGTTTGTCAGAGTTTCATCCGCTCCACCAATGACCCACTGCCGCTCATATTGCCCCAGCCAACGCCATAACGCAGTGGTAGCAGGTGGTCTAGTGTCGGAGGGTGAGGCATGGCCGCTCCTAAAAGGCCGCAAAATGCTACACTTTGTTCCGGCACAGCGCATACGAAACTCTCCGCTGCGGCTGGTTAAGGGCAAAAATAATGCACCGATTGTGCCATGCTCAGCATTGTCGTTATCACCGTATTACCCTCCCCACGTTAATAAAAAGTTTCGAAAGAAAAGTTTCGAAAAAGCTTGCCCACTCAAAAATAATTTGTAAACTTTATAATACTCCCGGAATTTTAGACAACCGCATAGGTTGCAGAAAGAAAAAT
>CAZAAK010000077.1:0-8392 GCA_964483145.1 uncultured Bacteroidaceae bacterium | reverse complement strand
TTTCTTTGCAAATATCGATTGTCCTTGTTGTACTCCCAACAAGTCGCATATTAGTAATTGAAATACCGTCGAATCTCATAGTTACGGATATATGAATATAGGTAGGCTCCCCAAACTCTTATTTCTTCACGCTGGTTATGCAACGAGCCTACTTCAGCCGCCTAACCAGTTTCTATGCCATAGTAACGTATCTTTACGTATTATATTGCTGAATATTAGAAATTTAATTTTATAGGTTACCTTTCAGTATTTTGTGTGGCTCAATAACCATTCACATCTCTAGCTTCAGAATCCTTTTCGTGGTTATGTGGATGATATGGTCAACTTCGCCGCCTCCGATATTTGTGAAGATTTGAGTGGCGCGAAAACGGTGAGGTCGTTAACACCTTACCATTTGTAGATTTGAGGATACTCTATCGTCAAGAACTCAAAGCCATTTTCCATATCTGTTCTGCCTCCTCTACTTTCATTTACTGCAGTTATTTTAATGAACGAAGCCATGGGACTCTGAACTGTGTTCGCCTGTTCCTCAAAAGCAAATTCTTTCTTCCTCACTGCAAATACGGCCTCTCTAGTTTGGAACCCCGACAACTTTTTCGCAATGCCATCAACACTGTTGAGTTTCTTAACAGACTCCGACAACTGCGAGTATGCCTTGACACGTTTTCCGCCATTATTCCCAGCATCGAGATATTCTGGACGCGTGCACGTCAATTCACACAAGACTATTTTATCAGCACCATACAGCAGATAGTCGCAGCAACCACCTGCACGTAAATTCATCGCATTCTGAAACACATTCTCCAAATGAATCACATGGACATCATCTTCGCTGTGCAGTTTCATCACAAGCCTGTCTTTGCACGACTCGTAGAAATAATTGGTGTGAATTGCACAATCTTCGCATGATTTGCCATCTGTTAGTCCCCAGTCCCTGTCACCCGCCTGTGCGTCTTCTTCAATCGTAACCGATAATTCCATTTTCAACAAATCCTTCATCGCGCATCAGCAGTTAATGATGTACACTCTTGATAGATGTACTCCATATCTTCGCTCAAATCAGCCGTGTTTATATAGACATCTCCCTCATTCGTTTTACAGACGAGATTCTGTATAGTGCCGTCATAAACCCTGTAAGCAGCTATCTCGTCATCGTTAATTGACACAGTTGGCCCACATTCTGTTTTCCGTTTCCTTAAAAGAATGACATTCAGATAGTTGATTATATATGGACTATGTGTCGCAAACATCAGGGATATTTTATAATCTCGTTCGTTCTGGTCAGAAATGTTCCTGACAAGGAAATCCACTAGCTTTAGCTGACTGGATGGGAAAAGACTAAGTTCAGGTTCTTCTATTATAAGGTGAACGTTTTTATTTGCAAATTCTCCTATATTCTTAACCGCCTTAAAATCGCTCAGGCTGTCAGATTTTGACACATACGACAAGATGGCTTTATTTATCGAAGATACCAAGTCATAATGCTTTGAATAATATTCTACTATGACATTCATAGGAACAAGGTTCTGTGTTCCGGAAGATGATGTATTCAGTTTCAAGCCATATGACTCACTGCCGTCCGACGGCACAATGAGATACTTGTTTCCTTGACTGGTTCTTTTGATGACAAACTTGATTCCCAGGTCGGCGATGGAAAGTTCTTTAACCTCACTTGTAGCCATCTCAAAATCAGAGTAGGTCTCTGAAAGATAATACATCCCCTTCTTCAAGGACATGTTGTTATCTACTATGTCTGAGATTAGATTTCTTTTATCGGATATAAAAGATATCTTTTCCAAACTTAATTCATCTTTGGGAATGAACGTTGTAGTCCCTTTAAGTTTTTTCTTCTCTGGTTCCCAACTAAGCTCAAGCGAACCATTCTTGTAAACCAACTCGCTGTCAGGTCTGAGATAGTCTGCCAGTCCGTTATTTTTCAAAAGGCTCACGAATTTGAACCGGAACGGACACTTCGGTACTTGGGAATACTTGAGGAAAGAACGTATGTTCATCATCTTGTATAGCCACCGGAAGAGAGAAATCACCTTCATTATTGTGCTCTTCCCGCTACCGCTATCGCCTATAAAAACAGTTACTTTTTTAACATTAGGGATGTTGACTTCTTTCAATGGACCAAAATTCTTAATGTATATGCTCTCCATGATACAATATCTTGAATTATAATAAGGTAGACTCCCAAAATTCATTATCTCTTCACGCTGGTTATGCAACGAGCCTACTTTAGCCGCCTAACCAGTTTCTATGCCATAGTAACGGATCCTTACGTATTATATTGCTGAATATTAGAAATTTAATTATAGAGGTTACCTTCAGTTTTAGCTGCATAGGGAACACATTTGAGGAAAGATGATGAAGCCTTCGCCTCCAGCGGCTATGGGTGGCTCGGGCTCCTTCGCCCCTGGCCCTCTGCGGGCTATTGTTGCTGCCCGAAGCGGGTGATGCGGAAGACCCAAGCACCCTTGGTTTTGTTGATGTCCTCAAAGGTGAGGTTGTTGAGGCGGATGTAGAGGCTACCGGCAAAATAGTAGTGCACGATGGGCTTGTCGCAACCTAGGAGCTTTACCTGCGAGAAAAGCCCCGGACGCGGGATATTGGTCAGCACCAAGGTGTTGCGGTCCAGGTGCGTGGCAATGGCGTAGAGGTTGCCGTGGTTGAGGGTATAGTAGATGGTGCTGTCGCGCTCGCACATCTTGCCAAAGGGCCGTGAGCCATAGATGGCCTCGCCGTTGATGCGCAACCACTCGCCCAAATCGTGCAGGCGCTCCTGTTGCAGCATGGGGATGGTGCCGTCGGCATCGGGCCCAACGTTCAGGGTCATGCCGCCGCCGGCTGCCACTAGCTTGACAAAGTGGCGTATCAGCGAGTCGCTAGTGAGGTAGTTGCTCAGCGGCTCGTTGCGGTTGAAGGCAAAGGACTTGCCTATCCCTCGGCATTCGGCCCAGGGGCGCACGGTGTCCTTGATGGCCCCTTTGTATTCGGGGGTGCGGAAGCCGTGCTCGGTGCCGGAACCCCAGCGGTCGTTGACAATGGCCTCCTCGCCCACGGTGTTGTAGTACCACGCTATCAGCTCCGGCGCGCGGAACTGCTCGGCAGTGTTCTGCCACTCGCCGTCGGCAAAAATTAGGCTGGGTTTATACTTCTTTACCAGCTCCTTGAACTGGGGCACCATGTAGTCGTCCACATAGTCGCCAATGGCATCGTCGGGGTCCTGCATCCATATGTGCAGTCGGTTGGTCCACTCGGTAAGGGAGTAGTAGAAGCCCATCTTCATGCCGGCGTTGCGCACGCAACGGGTGAGGGTGTCCACAATGTTCATGTGAGGGCCCGTAACCACACTGTTCCACGAAGGCTGGTAGCGGCTGTTCCAGAGGCAGTAACCGTCGTGGTGCTTGGTGACCAGCACCACGTATTTGGCTCCCGACTCGGCAAAGAGGTTGGCCCACTGTTGCGGCTTCCAGTGCTCGGCATGCCACGATTGGGCGTAGAGGGCGTAGAGGTCGGTGACCTTGACGCGCTGTTTCACCCCCTCGTCGTTGCCCAGCCGCCCGCTCCATTGGTCGCCCAAGAGGTAGCCCCAATGGCGGTTGAAGTCGCGCATCTCTTTCACGCGGGTGCTGTCGCCCAGCATCAGACCCCGGTAAAACCACTCGCCGTAGGCATCGGGGGCGGAATAGGCGGGCACGGAGTAGAGCCCCCAATGAACAAAGATGCCTAGCTTGGCATCGCGGAACCACTGCGGGTAGCCGCGTTGGTTGATGGACTCCCAAGTGGGCTCGACCTGCTGGGCATTGGCGCTCTGCCCCAAGGCCCCAAAAAGCAAAATTAGCGCTAGAATATACTTGAACTTACGCATAAGAGTGTCGTTTTCAGTTATTAAATATCGGTAGCACACAAAATGCCCGGGTTGCAAATTTACGAACTTTCCCTCAAATATCCGCACCCAATATAATTATTTAACCTCAAACACTCCTCAAATACTCCTCAAGCACTCCTTAAACTCTCATCAAGCACTCCTCAAATGCGCCACACCCGCACCGTCATTCAACCTCTTTCTGCCCCATCGCTTGCCCAAACCTCCTTCCACCGCCCCACATCTGGCCCCGCAACCCAGCGCCAACCCCTTGCTGCAGTCCCCGCAGGGAGTAGGTGGGGCATGGGCGGGGTATGGGTAAGGTATGGGTAGAGTATGGGTAAGGTCGCTCTTTTGTTTACATTTTGTTTACCTTTCTTTTACTTTTTATTTAGCCTTTGTTTACCTAACCTAAACAAAAGGTAAAAGAAATGTAAAAGAAACCTAAACAAAAGGTAAACAAAAGAGCGAGGTTACCACGACCTTACCCATACCTTACCCCGACCTTACACATACCTCATCCATATCTCACACACGCTTTGCCTATACCTCGCAGGCGCTTGTCGGTAGCCCTCCGATTGCTGCATGGTGGCTCGAATGCGGCATCTCGGGCGCTCGGTTGCCACCGCAATGTGGCATCTTGCATAGTGGCTTGCTATTTTGGGGTTAGTAGTAGCTGGGAGGGGGAAAAAATAGAAGAATAGTTGCAGTTGAGTTGGGGGAGAATAGCAGAATAGTTGCAGTTGGGGCGGAGTGGAGAAAGTAGAGAGTGAAAGGATTTACAGGGGGTAGAAATGGCGGGACAAGGAGGGAGGGATGGAAAGGATGGCGGGACAAGGGGGGGGCGGAAAGGATGGAAAGGATGGCGGGACAAGGAGGGCGGATGGAGGGAGGGAAAGAAATGACGGGATAAGGATGGCAGATGAGAGGATGGAAAGGAGGACGGGATAAGGAGGGCGGAGGATGGGAACATTTTGTTTATGCCGAAAAAAAAGTGTATTTTTGCAAATTCAACCAAGAGCTATGACGAACAATATAGACAAGCTTATAGTGGTGGGTGACAGGGTTTTAGTAAAGCCTGGGGACGCTGCCGAACGCACGGGGGGCGGGCTTTACCTGCCTGCGGGGTACCGCGACAAGGAGAATATCCAGTCCGGCTACATCCTCAAATGCGGGCCCGGCTACCCCTTGCCCAATATGGAGGACGACGAGTCGTGGAACCGCCAGGGCAATACCCCCCGGTATCTGCCCTTGCAGGTGCAGCCTGGCGATTGGGCCCTCTTCCTGCAGAAGAACGCTGTGGAAATCAAGTACGAGGGCGAGAAATATTTTGTCGTCCCGCAGAGCGCCATCCTGCTGGTGGAGCGCGAGGAGTTCTAATACCGTGCAAATGGAGGCATACAAGGGCATTTGCAGGTTGCTTCGGGGCCACGTGTTGGCTTGGGGCAAACGCAGGTTAGGGTCAGAAGCGGACCAGGGTCAGATGCAGGTTAGGGTCAGACACGGGTTAGGGTTAGACACGGGTTTGGGGCAAACGCAAATGCAGCTAGTTGCAACTCCGCGCGCAGGCAACGACATCTGGCAAAACATGCAGCAAATGGCAGAACCACACACCCAGGCAGGGCCGCACCTAGGCCGTGGCATCCGGCAGAGTGCGCGCCCAATACAAACCGCATGCAAACAATAACATCCGGCAAAGTGCGCGACCAGTTATAGAACCATGCACAAGGCGTGGCAACAAACAAAACGCGTGGCCAATTACAATATCACATACAAATTATGACATCCAACGAAATACGTAGCCAATTCCTGAAATTCTTCGAGGGCAAGGGTCACCATGTGGTGCCAAGCGCCCCCATGGTGGTAAAGAACGACCCCACCCTAATGTTTACCAATGCTGGCATGAATCAGTTCAAGGACATCTTCCTGGGCAATGCCGCAGTACCCTACCCCCGAGCTTGCGACGCGCAGAAATGCCTGCGCGTAAGCGGCAAGCACAACGACCTAGAGGAGGTGGGGCACGACACCTACCACCACACCATGTTCGAGATGCTGGGCAACTGGTCCTTTGGCGACTACTTCAAGAAGGAGGCCATAGCCTACGCTTGGGAGTTTTTGACCGAGGTGATGCACATCGACCGCGACAGCCTATACGTGACTGTTTTTGGCGGCGACGAAAAGGACGGCTTGGCAATGGATGCGGAGGCCTACGACTTTTGGAAGGAGCACATCGACGAGAGCCGCATATTGAAAGGCTCCAAGAAAGACAATTTTTGGGAGATGGGCGACCAAGGCCCCTGCGGCCCATGCAGCGAGATACACGTCGACATCCGCGACCAGGCGGAGAAGGCTCGGGTGCCCGGCGCCAGTTTGGTGAATAAGGACAACCCTCAGGTTATCGAAATCTGGAACCTGGTGTTCATGCAGTTCAACCGCCTTGCCAACGGCACTTTGGAACCACTGAAGGCCAGGCATATCGACACCGGCATGGGCTTCGAGCGCCTTTGCATGGTGATGCAAGGCAAGCGGTCCAACTACGACACCGATGTCTTTCAGCCCCTCATCCAAAAGATTGCCGACATGGCCGGCACAGCCTACGGCCAAAGTGAGCGGGCCGACATAGCCATGCGCGTAATTGCGGACCACCTGCGTGCCGTGGCCTTTAGCATTGCCGACGGCCAGCTGCCCAGCAACGCCAAGGCAGGCTACGTAATCCGCCGCATCCTGCGCCGCGCCGTCCGCTACGGCTACACCTTCCTGGGCTTCCGCCAGCCTTTTATGAACCAACTGGTGGACACCCTAGTGGACCAAATGGGCGGGCAGTACGCCGAGCTAGCGCGCCAGCGCGAGCTAGTGGGTCGCATCGTTTTGGAGGAGGAGCAGTCGTTCCTGAAGACTTTGGCCAACGGCATCAACCGTTTTGAGGACTACGTGGCCTCCCACGCAAGCCAAGGGGGCAAGACCATCGATGGCGCATTCGCCTTTGAACTGTTCGACACCTACGGCTTCCCGGTCGACCTTACCGAGCTGATGGCAGCCGAAAAGGGCTGGAGCGTGGATATGGAGGGTTTCCGGCAGGGCTTGGCAGAGCAGAAGAACCGTTCGCGCGCGGCTGCTGCCGTGGAAAGCGACGATTGGGTGGAGCTACTGCCCGGCACAAGTCAGCAGTTCGTGGGCTACGACCAACTGGAGGCGGAGGTGCGCATTGCCCGCTACCGCCGTGTAAAGGCAAAGGACAAGGAGTTCTACCAGCTGGTGCTGGACTGCACACCTTTCTATGGCGAGTCGGGCGGGCAGGTAGGCGACAAGGGCACGCTCGTCCACGCTTCGGGCGAGGAGGTGGCTGTGGTGGATACCCGCAAGGAGAACAACCTCACGGTGCATATAGTGGAGCATTTGCCCGAGCATCTGCAGGCTTCGTACATTGCCCGGGTGGACGCCGTCCGCCGCACTGCCATCGAGTGCAACCACAGTGCCACACATCTGCTGCACAAGGCTTTGCGCAAGGTCCTTGGCACCCATGTGGAGCAGAAGGGCTCCAGCGTGGACGACCAGCGCCTACGCTTCGACTTCTCGCATTTTGCCAAGCTCACGCACGAGCAGGTGCGTGAGGTGGAGCGCCTGGTTAATGAGGATATCCGCGCCGCCATTGCCTTGGAGGAGCATCGCCAGGTGCCCATAGCCGAGGCCCGCAAGTTGGGTGCTATGGCCCTCTTTGGCGAGAAGTACGGCGAGTTTGTGCGCGTGGTGCGCTTTGGCCAGAGCGTGGAGTTTTGCGGAGGCACGCACATCTCCAACACCGGCCGCATTGGCTCCTTCCGCATTGTGAGCGAAAGCGCCGTGGCTGCTGGCATGCGCCGCATCGAGGCCGTTACCGGAGCCGCTGCCGAGCGGTACGCCGACGGCATGCAGGACACCCTGGAGAGCTTGCGTGCGCTCTTCAATAGCAAGGACCTTGTGGCTGCTGTGGGCAAGGCGTTGGACGAGAATGCCGCCCTGCGCGCCCAACTGGAGCAGCTGCACAGAGAAAAGATGCAGGAGTATGGCAAGCACATCGCGGGTAGGCTTTCGCAAGGGGCCGTGCTTGTGGAGCGGGTGGATTTTGAATTGAACCAGCTGCGCGAGGTGATGCTTGCGTTGCGTGCGCAGCAACCCAATATGGCTGTGGTGCTGGGCAGCGACTTTGGCGGCAAGCCGTCGCTGCTGGTGGCACTGGGCCAGGAGCGTGTGGAGGCGGGCAAGAATGCCTGTGCCATCGTTCGCGCTGCTGGCAAGGCGATGCAGGGCGGTGGTGGCGGCCAACCGGGCTATGCCACTGCCGGAGGCAAGGACCTTGCCGGCCTCGAAGCCGCCATGCAGATGGCGCAGCAGATGCTTTAGCGTCCCTTCCGCAGCCGCTACGCTGAGGAGAGGCTAACGATGCCGGCACAAATATGGGGCGGTCTGCGCCGCCCCAGTACAGATACAAAAATATTGCTGTCCGGTAAAACTTTTCGGCTGACCAAAATTAGGGCTGACACT
>CAZAAK010000076.1:0-8640 GCA_964483145.1 uncultured Bacteroidaceae bacterium | reverse complement strand
ATGCCTATGTCATTCGCTACCGCAGACCCGATACTGAGGACATCGTTACCCAAAATGGTACGGTGACACTGATCCGATAAACGGCAGGATTATAGTCCGAATTATTGCTGTCCGATAGAGTTCAAAAGACATGTTTCGTATGCCCTTTTGAATTTTATCGGACAGCAATAAAACAAATTGTACAACCTATTTAAATTTAGGGAGTACTATATTTTCTTTTGTTTTTTGCTGTTTTGTTGCTTCAATTTCAGCACCCAATCTATTTGTTACTTAATTCGAGCCGTCCTTTTTTAGCAAACACGGGTATTTGATAAAAAAAACGTATCTTTGCAAATCCAATCAAAGAACAAAAATACGATGATTTATTTCGACAACGATTATATGGAAGGAGCACACCCTGCGGTGATGCATCGCTTGATGGAAACCAATCTGCAGCACACCGCGGGCTACGGCGAAGACCCCTACACAGCCCATGCCCGCCAACTGATTCGTGAGGCTTGCCATGCTCCCGATGCCTTAGTTCAACTGCTAGTGGGCGGCACCCAAACCAACGCCGTGGTCATTGATGCCCTGCTGCGCCGCCACGAAGGAGTGCTAGCCGCCGAAAGCGGCCATATCAACATACATGAAAGCGGCGCCGTGGAGCATAGCGGTCACAAAGTACTTGTCGTTCCTTCGAGCGGAGGCAAGGTGGAGGCTAGCGAAGTAGACCAGTATATCACCACCTTTTACAACGACGGCACCTACCGCCACATGGTAGCCCCAGGCATGCTTTACATCACACAACCCACAGAACTAGGCTCTGTCTATAGTCTTGCCGAACTAGAAGCTCTCAGCAATACTTGCCATAAACATGGCATACCCCTCTATCTGGATGGTGCCCGATTAGGCTACGGCTTGGCTGCCGAGGGGGCAGACTTTACGTTGTCGGATATTGCTCGACTGTGCGATGTGTTCTATATCGGTGGCACTAAGGTTGGCTCCCTTTTTGGCGAAGCCGTGGTAGCCGCCAACCCTGACCGGCTGCCTTTCTTTTTTGAACTTGTAAAACAGCATGGAGCCCTTCTTGCCAAAGGTCGACTACAGGGCGTGCAATTCGAGACCCTCTTTACCGATGGCCTCTACCAAAAAATTGCCTCTAGCGCAGTAAAGCAAGCACTTCGCATCCGCGATGCCTTTGCGGCACGTGGCATCAAGGTAGCATTCCAATCTCCCACCAATCAACAATTCTTCGTCTTACCCAATGCGTTGATGGACAGGCTACGGAAGGATGTCTCATTTGAGAATTGGGGCCCCCGTGGCAAGGAAGAAACCACAGTGCGCTTTGTCACTAGCTGGGCCACGGAAGAAAAGGACGTAGATAAACTTATACAACTGATTATGGACTATTGACGCCGACTGCTCCCTATTTGGAATACCACGCCTTGAAGTCGGAAACTTTGGCCTTGGGGATAACAATACTCTCGGGGGTGGGAACGCAAAGGTTGAGCTTAAGTTTACCTAAGAGCCAAAAAGAAATATCGGTGATGGCCTTGTGTGCTACAACAATCTGACGGTTGGCGCGATAGAACAAACTAGGATTGAGTTGCTCGACGAGAGCATCAAGGGGTTTGTCTATGGCATGCGTAGCTCCGTCAAAAGTAACGATATAGGCAACCTTGTTATCGAGATAAATATAAGCAATGTCTGCTACCGCCAACGGGACTAGCTTATCGGCTATAGGAATCAAAAAATAGGATTTATACTGGCGGCTCTGCTGCTTCATCATCTCAAAAAAGCGTGAGATATTGGCATCCGATTGTGCCGATTGAGGGGAGGAAAGCCGCCTGTATTTGTCCAAAGCCCGTCTAAGATCAGTGGAATTGATGGGTTTGAGCAAATAATCGATACTATTGACCTGAAAGGCCTGAAGGGCATATTGGTCGTAAGCGGTAGTAAAGATGATGGGACTTTCGATTTTGACCTGGTCAAAAATACGGAAAGCGGATCCATCGGCAAGGTGGATATCCATAAAAACCAAGTCAGGCGCAGGGTTCTGTTGAAAGAATTCCACACTTTCCTCAATACTTTGGATTACGGGAAGAATATTTGCTGTAGGTTCGGCTTCGAGTAACAACCGTTGGAGTTGTTTGGCAGCCACGGACTCGTCTTCTATGATAAGGAAAGCCATAAAATTGAGGGGTTATAAGTTGAGTCGTTCTTTTGATAAATCTTCCAAACGCTGTAATCTCAAAAAAACTCTTTTGATAACTTTAATCTTGTCTCCGTATTAGTGGTAATTCAACAATGAATGTGGTGGGAGATTGCTTGATTTGAATTTCTTGTTGGAAGAGTAGTTTGTATCGCTGATTGAGGTTGTCGAGACCTACATGAGTGCTTGCAGGGCCTTCCTGTTCGTCCTGCTTAGGTTGAAGCGGATTGCTGACACGAAGAATGTCCCCATCTGTCTCAATGGTAATTGTAAGAGGATGGCGATCGCTAATAACATTGTGTTTGATAGCATTTTCCACCAGTAGTTGCACACTGATAGGCGGCACTTGAAACTGAAGCACCGTAGGGTCTATGCTACGAGAGATAATAAGATTTTTTCCATAGCGTATCTGCATCATGTCGCAGTAAGTATCCACAAAAGCCAACTCATCGGCAAAAGTCACTGCATGATGCTGGTGCTGTTGCATGACATATCGATAGATAGAGGCAAGCTGTTGGAGATAATGTTGGGCAGCATCATCGTCAACGCCAATTAAACCACCAAGCGTATTGAGTGAGTTGAACAGGAAATGGGGGTTGGTCTGCTGCTCCAACGCCTCGCAATGGGTAATAAGCCGCTCGGACTGCAACTGTTCGTTGGCCAGCACTACCATTTGGTGACGGGTGAGGGTAAAAATAAGCGATGCTATAAGGAGTGCTCCTGCCGCCAAAAGGTAATCGTTAATAGAGCTGATATCAATGATATCTACAATGCCCAAGTCATTGAACACAGCTCTGCAAACCCAACGAGATACGATACTGTACAGGAAAGATCCCAACAAACTGCCCACAACAGAAACAACAATATAGCGGGCTGCATTTTCCGTTGGACCAATTTCGCGAATGCAACGCCCGTAAACCACAAAGCAAAAGCCAAAAGCCAATCCAGAGAGGAGCATATTGTGCATCAAGGCAAACAACAGTTGTACCCAATACTGATTGGTGGTGGCAACGTATTTGAGGTCATCGATAGTGACAGTAAACGCCAAAACCGCGCCCAAAATCAGCGTCAGCAAAATAGCGTTCTTGAAAGTGAACGGACTGCTGAAACGGATCTTGCGACGATTGGCAAGAATGCGTGCCAAAGGTTGCAGGTGATCAAGAGCCATATCGTTATAACGAGGCAGGACCATTTTTATTGCAATTTTTGGAAAATATTTTCAGTCTGTCGCCAAGCGGGCACGATGGGCATGGGCACGTATCCTTGACCCTACTGAAAAACAGGCAGTAATAAAATATACCACCGTCAGAGCCCAAAGCATCAGATATTCGAAACCGACCTCACGGAGCGTAGCCCCCATAGAGTTCATACGCACAAAACCTTGAACCGCATGGGTTGACGGGAATATGTAAGAGAGCCTGCGCCAAATATCAGGCATGCTACTCTGAGGCCAAGCAAACCCAGTAAGAAACAACAGTATGATGCTGGAGAAAACTAGGGTTACGATGGCCGACTCCCGATGTCTGAAAAGCGCAGAGAAGGTGATACTGAGAAAACAAACTGCCAACAAAAACGGCAACAAGAAGAGTGCCAACTGATCGATGTGGGCAATATGGGGCAAATTGAACAAACGTGGTATCAAGAAGAGGTTTATCGCAATTAGGGCACTATACAAAGTAATGTACGCCATGCTACGGCCCACTACAACACGATCGTAGTGACCGTGACGCAACCTCCTGGGTATGGCGATCAACTCGGTACCATCCTCACGAGCGCCACCTCCCAACATAGCCACACCAAAGAAAAGCGTCTGTTGTATAACCAAAATCAGCAAGGCGGGAATTAGAAAACTAGTAAAGCCACCACCGGGAACAAAGAGTTTGACATCGTCATAGGCAACGGGCGTAACCAAGGCGTTAGCCTGCTCTCCCGTAATGCCGGTAAGACCATATCGGGTAAATTCTATCTGCTTCATTTCATCAAGCATAGCAAAGTTAGCACCCATAAAGACGCTCTTGTAATAGAGGAATGATGACATGTCGCAGAATATACCTATACGAGCTGTTTCCAATCGAGCCAAACGATCACCATAGTCCGAGGGGAAATGTATGATGCCATTAATTTTACGCTCAGCCAACAGTCGTTCGGCCTCAGCCATAGAACCACATTCGTAGCGCACCTCAACTTCAGGAGTGGCCTCCAACTTGTGCACAAAACGCTGACTCTCTATACATTTGGCATTGTCCACAACAGCCACAGGGACATTCTCTAAATTTTCTTTGACATATATAAAGTTAAACAGAAGCGGATAACCAATGCCAGCCACAAAGAAAACCATCACTACTCCTTTGTTGCTGAAAATTCGGTTCAGCTCCATGGAGCAGACCTCTACAAGGTCCTCCAAATACGTTTTGACGTTATGCAGGAATTTCATTACTTAGAATCTGATTTTTGATACGGTGTTTGGTAAGCAAAGGCAGCAACAAGAAAAGCGCTAGGATAAAAAGATGCCAATAGCTGTAGGAAAGCGGCAGCCCAAACAAGGCCTCGTTGATGTAAACAAGATAGTTCTGTCGCAACGGGAAGATGACACTAAGCGCCTGCAAAGGGCGTGACATGCCACTAACAGGATAGGTGAAGCCCGAGAGCGAAAAAGCCAAAATACCATAAAAGGCGCTTATGCAAATTGCGTTGGTAGGGTCAGGCAAAAGTCCGTAGAAAAAGACGCCTGCCGCAATAATGGCCAACACATAGAGGGCGGAACACACCGCTAGCGTAAGAAAACTGCCTTCAAGGGGGAAATGACAGAAGCCGAAGAGCACCAAATTGCCAACAAGCTGCAAGATAATGAACCAAAGGGCATAGGGCATCACTTTACCCACCAAAGCCTCACCTATATGGCCGTCGGCCAAAGCAAGCCACTGCCCAGCAGTGCCTTGCCTCATCTCAATGCCAATGGAAAATACCACGAGCAAAATGGCCATCAATCCCAAGATGCCGGGCAGAATGGTGGTAAGCAGATACGACTGGTAGTTGGCAAGCGGATTGCCAACTAGATGGGCATCAATTTCCAAAGGCATAATCAAACCCATAATCTGCTCCTCTCCCATTCCCTTTTTGCGAAGCACTTCGCGTTGAACGGCTCCCGAAGCCAAGTTGCAGATAGTCATCAATT
Organism: uncultured Bacteroidaceae bacterium; assembly: GCA_964483145.1. GTDB lineage: Bacteria > Bacteroidota > Bacteroidia > Bacteroidales > P3 > Colimorpha. The sequence continues at coordinate 3,274 of CAZAAK010000076.1, read as the reverse complement.
GCTTGTAACTAAGCGTGCCCGAAAGAAGATAGGCATTGTTGGCGTAAAGAACAATATGTGGGGCCTTGAAAGAGAGCACATCGCGGTAAGTACCCTCCGGGATCTCAAGAAATGCGTAAATCTGTTGACGTTGCATAGCCTTACGGGCCTCTTGGTGACTGTCATAGATACGAACCACACTAACGCCCTGGGTGGCATTGATCTCATGGCACAAACGCCGCGAGAGATATGTGCCGTCCTCATCAACAACAGCAATAGGCAGTTTCTGTGGCTGACCGTCTTTCATCAAGGTAAGGAAAAACAAATAGGCAAAAGCTATGCCTACCGTGGCGAAAATGAGATACCGCGGGCAGGCTGCAATACGCCCCATCTCCCTATGCAACACATTAAATATGTTATTGAATATCGTTTTCATCTTCAATCAATTGAGGATTCGCCACCAATGGAATCATTACTTGATGAGAACTGTCATGCCAGGGCGAAGGTCCGGAATAGGCTTAACAGGGACTAGCTTCAGATCAAAACTCTTCATATCGTACTGGCCATTGTTTTTTGTGGCACGCCAAGTGGCGTAACTGGCCATAGCACGCATATAGGTTACTTGAGCCTGATAGGTTTTGTCACCCAAAGCGGGGATGGTCACTTCTAGGATGTCACCTACCTGAATATTATCCAACAAGTCCTCCCGTACACTGAATGTGAACCAAACATCACTCATGTCGACAATGGACATCACAGGAGACCCCGTACCAATAAGCTCGGTGCGTTTGGGATAAATTTGCACCACTTCGCCATCACATGGAGCAGTCAAGTAGCGCTCTCCCATGTAGGACTGCACCTCAGAAATCGCGCCATTGGCCTGAGCCACAAGTGCAAGGGCAGCCTCCTTATCCTCGTCTTGAGCACCTTCAAGGGCCATGTCGTACTGAGCCTTAGCTGCATTAGCGGTTGCAACAGCGGCCTCATATTGGGCTTGCACCTCATCTCGTTTCTGAGCCGAAACAACCTTCTTGTCGTAAAGCGCCTGCACACGGTCAAGCGACTTCTTGGCAATGTCAACCCCCACATTGGCTTTCTGCCACATCTGGTAAGCAGCTGTAATCTGCTGTTGACGGGCTCCTTTCTTGGCCTTGTTACTCTGAGCACTAGCAGCAGAACGGGCAGCCTGAGCCTGTTCTAACTTAGCTGAAACTTCAGGGCTATTGATGTAAGCCAGTGTGTCGCCTGCCTTCACCTGATCTCCCTCATTTACAAATAATTTCTCCACACGGCCTGGGACCTTACCCGAAACACGGTACTCCGATGCTTCCACCTCACCCATCAACACTTCCGGTTCGGGACGAAGCACAACAATACCGACTATTGCAAGTACCACAACAACAGCAATAAGTATGCCGGCTCCAATTAAAGATTGATTTTTCGTATTTTTCATGTTCTTTTAGTTTAGCGATTATTGTTTTCTACTACTATTACTATTAAAAATAAAATGTTGCAAAACAAAATGTGTCTTTCCGAAATTCCTTAGTTCAATCGTTCAGCGATTCACCCATAGCCTGACGCAGATAGAGATAATCCATTTGGACTTCGATGCTGGCATCTAGCAAATCGCTACTAGCCGAAAGCCAAGCTGTTTGGGCAGCCATAAGGTCACCGCTGCTAATCAAACCCGATTTGAAACTCTCCTGCGCCAACCGCAAATTCTCTTCGGCATGAGCAAGATTGGTTTCGGCTGCGGTGAGTTTGTTGTTGGCCACTTCCAGTTCATAGTTATGTTTATTCACAAGCAACTCTATCTTATCGCTTGCCTCCTCAATAAGGTACTGAACCTCCTTGCGCTGATGTTTGGCAGCCTTTACTGCATAAATGGCGCTAGGGTGGCAAATGGGCACATTTAGCACGGCACCTACGGTAAACATCCCTCCGAATTCGTTGCTGAAACCATTGAACATATTGGGGTTGGAAACCACATAAGATCCGGTTACAGCAAGATTGGGCATCAGACCAGACGCGGCAATGTGCACAGCCGACTTCGCCAAATCATCGCCTTTCTGCAACAGTTTAATTTCCGTACTGTTATTTAGCACTTTGCTCATATCTATATGACCCAATGCCTGATAATTTTTCAACTCTACCGATTCTAATACAAGGTAGTCGCCTTTAAGGTCAAGCCCGCACATCTGATAAAGTAGCATCTTGGACAGTGCCAATCCGCTGTTGGCCTTGGTAAGGCTCATTTGTGCCTCGTTAAGCTTCACACGCACCTTGGTAACATCGGCTTCTGTTGCCATTTCGGCATCCTTCAGTGCCTGTACATTCTGGTACATAGTATCCAAGAGGTTGACATACTGTTGGGCCAGCTCCTGTTTTTTGCGGACTGATATAACCCGCCAATAGGCCTCATCCACCTGCACAAGAATATTTTCCTTGGCTTTATCATAGCCCAAAAGAGCCATCTCGTTGGTCGTACGAGCACTACGGTAAAGCTCTAGCAATTTTCCACCCAAAAATACCGGCTGACTGACAGTGACACCCCCAACCCATACATTACTTAGGTCGAGATCTAACGAACTGGTAATCTGTTGGCCTATACCATTGAGGGTGCTTGCAACGTGCGTACTTTGGAGGAACTCCGATAACGACTGCGCCAATTCCGGATTGGTCTGAACCACCTGATTAACAAACTGGGTGATGTCTGTCGCCAAATGTTGCGCACTATTGGTGCCCAGATTGTTGATGTAATCCTGCTGCTCGTCGCTGAGTAGCTTTATGGATTTCTGATTCCAAGTATAGGCTCCATCGGCCGAAAATTTTGGAAACATCTCACTGAGGGCCAACTTTTTGAGAGCGTCGGTTTCAGCAACTTTTTCCTCCGTTATCTTCAGCTGTTTGTTGTACTCAAGAGCCAACTTGTGGCAATCCTCTAGCGTCAACGACATCGGGACTGAGGTCTGGGCACCGGCGCTGAGAAATGAAATAAGCAATGACGTGATAAGCAATGTTCGTTTCATACAAACTTTTTTCTATTTTTCGAGTTGCAAAATTACACCATAAAAACAACTGGCAAAGACATAAAACATCCGAAACGGAAAAAATGAAGTCCGAAAGGTTCATTGCAATTCCAGAAGACGCAAAGAGACTCTATTATAGAAACCCCATCTAGCGGAAAAATATGGATAAGTCTGTAAAACAATTGCAACACCCATGCACCCCGCAGAGTCACACTATAGTACTCCCCATTTTTAGACAGGGTTAATATTCAGTTATACTCATTGTT
>CAZAAK010000075.1:0-9853 GCA_964483145.1 uncultured Bacteroidaceae bacterium | reverse complement strand
AATTTTTCTTTCTGCAACCTATGCGGTTGTCTAAAATTCCGGGAGTATTATAGTAATGCTTTGTACAGGTTTTTCAAAAATAATACATTCAACAGTATTAGAATAGCCCTAATCAAGTTGGTTAATGCGATAAAGCAAGAACTTAAACATGCAGATGAAATTATTAAAAAGCACGGGACAATAGTAAATACCTTACCGAGTGCGGCTTTCATCAGCGTAGAAGGAAAGACCATACAAATTCCACTTCAATTGCTTAATAACGTCAATAATAAAGCTGCAAATTCATCAATAGAGGTTCTTTACAAAAACTCGACCATTATAGACATTGTTGATTACAAGACAGAATAGCTAGTCGACAAAAATATAATTAAATATTATTTAAAGCAACACAAAACCATTACAGCAATGAAAAAAATTATCCTGATGGCAGTTCTTGCAATGATATGCAGCACTGCATTCTCACAAATCAACGTAGGTACGTCAACATCGGCTCGCACAGACATTTTTGGCAACACGGTCACGACCCATCGCGATTCGTACGGGCACACTACAGGCACTTCGACTACTGGTCAAACTGATATATTTGGCAATACAACCACCACGCACCGCGACTCGTACGGGCGCATTACTGGCACTTCGACTACTGGTCAAACCGACATATTTGGCAATACAACCACCACGCACCGTGATGCTTATGGCCGAACTACAGGCACTTCGACCACTGGTCAAACCGACATATTTGGCAATACAACCACCACGCACCGTGATGCTTATGGCCGAACTACAGGCACTTCGACCACTGGTCAAACCGATATATTTGGCAATACAACCACCACGCACCGCAACTCCTATGGCCAAACCACAGGAACCTCCACCACTGGCAGCACCGATATATTTGGCAATACAACCACCCAACAAAGTAGTTCAAACAGCAACGGTTCCATTTGGACGTGGTAGCAATCCGAGTTGATTAAGAAGCAAAAAAAGAGCCGAAAAAGAAATGCCATAACATTCTAGTGGCCACACTCTTTGCCAGGATGGGGATTGAGCAGGACGAACTTTTTTTTGCGTTCTTTTTTGCATATGCGAAAATATTTTGTACCTTTGCAAAATCGAATCTTAGAAAACTGCCAGTGTAACATTATGGGATAAACCGAGCAGCAGAAGAAGAGAACGATAACAGCCCGAAACATTTAGGTCATAGCCAAGGGTAAAGAAAATATCTGACGAATTGCATGTAAACTAATGTTGAATGCAAATTGTACTGAAGATTTTATACAACTTATATATCAAACACAAAAAAAAATCACATGACATTAAAAACAAAAATTGAGCAGCTGTTCGGTAAGAAGAACACAGAAGAAGCATCGGGTAAACCTCAGAATAGCAACAATCAATCTGCTTTGGGGGATACAGAAACGAAACCCAATGGTGATGAGCAGACGAGCCATCCAAAGGATGCAGAGCAGGAGCAAAAAGGAAAGAGTGCATTGGCTTTGTACAATCTGATTATCCTTGATGAGAGCGGCTCGATGGGAGGGGTTACAAGAGAGACCGTATCCGGCTGCAACGAAACCCTTAACGGCATCCGCACCGTTGCAAAAGAAGATAAGGAGACAAAACAGTTCGTGTCGATTTACTGCTTCGACACTGCCAAAGCGCGCTATTTGTTCAAGAATGCACCCATTGGAGAGATAAGAGACCTAACCCTAGAGGGGACTATAGACCCAATGCAGGCACACCTCTGTATGATGCCATTGGCTTTACCGTAAGCGGACTACGGGAAATTGCAACGAACACCGATGCCATTGCCAAGGTAACAATTATCACCGACGGTTATGAGAATGCTTCAAGACGGTGGAGCCATTCGGCAGTTGTTGAACTAATAGAGAGCCTTAAGAAGAAAGGCTGGCTCTTTACATTCATGGGAGCAAACATTGATGTTGAACGGACCTCACGCTCGCTGGGCATTGACTGTTGCGTAGAGTTCGAACAGACCGAAAAAGGAATGAAGGATATGTTTGAGCGCGAACGTCGCAGCCAAAGGGCGTATGCCAAAAAGATGGCGTTTATCCGTCGACGGGAGTCTTTTGAAGGGCTATGCGAAGAGGAGAAGGAGCAAATACTGAGTTCGATGAATGCGAACTATTTTACGGAAGAAGAACGTGTTGCTCCGGATTATATCCGTCGCCTGGCACCTGATGAAATATTTGTGTTCGGGAGCAATATCCACGGTTCGCACAATGGAGGAGCGGCAGAACTGGCCGTGACAAACTTTGGGGCAATAGTGGGGCAAATTGAAGGAATTCAAGGTCGGAGTTACGCCATTCCAACGACAGGCAATTCGTACCAAGAGCTGGAAGAGGCCATCAAACGTTTTACAGAGTATGCAGCCACGCATCCAAGACAGAAGTTCGTGCTTTCTGCCATCGGATGCGGCAATGCCGGCTATACCGCAAAACAGATTGCTCCACTGTTCAAAGATGCATATGAATTTGGCAATGTGTATGTCCCTGCAAGATTTCTTGCATACATCAAGTAGCCTATTTATGGATCACTTGCCTAAAAAAAGGCGATGTTATTTGTTGGCCCAATTGGATAGTTGCAAAACTCAACTAGCAGATGCAGTAGCGCCAGAGGGCTTGACAAACTGATTGCCGGATGCATGTATACCACAGATTTCCGAAACGAGGAAAGTATAGGTTGCGCCCCAATAGAATAACAATTTCAACTTTAAACCATCATAGCAATGAAAATGAAGAAAATCATCCTTATGGCAGGCGTTGGAATAAAAAATGTGTTGAGGAAGAAATGCTGTGTTTTTCTGGCGGTTATGCTCTTTGCGGTTGCCACCTTGCACGCGCAAAGCGAGAGGTGGGTCCTCTTTGTGGGCAACAGCTACACAGGGGTAAACGACCTCCCTGGCATGGTGAGCGATATTGCCAGTAGCATGGGCGAGCGCCTTGCCTACCAGAGCAATACACCGGGCGGCTGCACCTTTAGTCAGCATTGCCAAAATCAGTCGATGACCCTCATTCGCCGTGGCGGCTGGGACGCAGTAATCCTTCAGGAGCAGAGCCAATACCCCGCCTTCCCCGATGCCCAAGTGCGCAACGAAGTCTTCCCGTATGCCCAACAGCTGGTGGATAGCATCTACGCTGCTTCGCCTTGTGCCGAACCGATGTTTTACATGACTTGGGGGCGCAAATACGGCGACGAGGTGAATGGAGCCATCTTCCCGCCTATCGGTAGCTACGAAGGCATGGACAGTCTGCTGGCCTTGCGCTACCGCATGATGGCGGACCAAAACGATGCCTCGCTCTGCCCGGTGGGCCGCGTGTGGCACTATCTGCGCGATGGGCACCCAGAGATTGAGCTCTACCAATCCGACAACAGCCACCCCTCCACCGCTGGAACCTATGCCGCCGCCTGCTCCTTCTACACCATGCTTTTCGGCCGCAACCCAGAGGATATTGCCTTTGACGCCACCCTTGAGCCCGCCACGGCTGCCGCCATCCGCGCCGCCGTCCGCGCCGTTGTCTTCGACTCCCTGCAGCAGTGGCAACGCCCCCAACCGCATGCCGAAATCGTTTGCAACGACACTATCGACTACCTGGGGGCCTACTTTACACTGTCCACCACCCACGCCGACAGCGTTAACGTTGACTGGGGCGACGGCTCCGACACCGCCTTTGCCGCTCCCACGCAGTGTCTCCTCCGTCACCGCTATGCCCACGAGGGGGAATACGAAATCCGAGTCCGCGCCCTACGCCATTGCCTAGCCACCGAGTGCAGCCTAGCCTACACTGCCAGGCAAGAGCCGGACGTACCTGAGGGCATTGCCGCCCCAGAGGGCGCCACAGTGACCGTCACTCCCAACCCTGCCAAGGACTGGGTGCGCATAGGCGCCGACAAGCAAATAAACACAGTGGAGCTGCTCGACCTTCAAGGGCACTTCATTAGGAGCTACCACCCCCGGAGTTGCGAAACCAACTTAGACCTGCCCCACCTCGCGGCTGGAGGCTATCTACTGCGGGTGCGCACCTCTGCCGGCTCCTGCACTTTGCGGCTGATGGTGAACTAGCTACTTGCGCTAACTGTAGCCTGCCGTGGCAGCCAGCTAGCCGACAACGGCAATGGCGGGTGAGGCAACCTAGCGGACTAGATGAAGAATTCCGACTGCTTGGGCTGGGCAAAGGCACGCTCTATCATGGCCACATGCGAGCAGTACTCTGGGTCGGTAAAAGCGATGGCCCCTGCGGGGCATCCCCTACGACAGGCTTGGCACTTGATACAAATTCCCTCGAAGCAAGGCACGCCACCACGGCAGACGATGCTACCCATCGGGCACACTTGGGCGCATTGGCCGCAATGGAGACACAACGCCTGGTTGCAAGAGGGCTTGGCTTTGAGGAATAGCGCTGGTGCGTTGTTGGTCTTTAGCGGGGTGTAGTATTGGTCGGGATGGGCTTGGCCGGGCACATGCACTGCAGTGACACTACCTGTCTTTACCTTTTGGGCCACCTTGGAAGCGAAGCGGTTCAAAGCTTCCCAATCCTCGGCCTTGGGTCGGTCCGCCCCAAGGCTGTTGCTGAAACTGTGGCGCGTGACCACCGCAGCAGCCCCCAAAAGGTTCATACCGCACTCTTGCATCATTGCCGCAAGTTCGGCCAAAGCGTTGTCGTAGGCGCGGTTGCCAAAGGTTACCAACGCTACTGCGGGCCGCCCCGCCAGCATGGCCTGCCTCTGGCGCAGCGCTTGGCGCACGAAGTCGAGCGTTTTGTTGGGTACGCGACCGGCATAGACGGGCGTGGCCCAAAGCACCAAGTCGTCGCTACCAAACTCCGGCAACCGGTCGCGCTCCCGCGGCAAGGTATAGGAGCAATATTCTAGCCCAGCGCCCAGTCTGTCGCCCAAGGCTATAGCCAACCGTTGCGCGACCTGTTTTGTAGCTCCTGCGGGGCTGAAGTAGCATATTTTTATTTTCATGGTCAGTTGTCAGTTACTAATCCCTATCAGTTGTTTTCGGCTATCGGAAAAACATGCTGCCGCTCCCCCATTGCCCCCTCGAGACGCAACATCCACGCCTTCCTTTCCAATCCACCGGCGTAGCCTGTGAGCGAGCCGCCAGCCCCTACCACGCGATGGCACGGCACTATCAGTGATATCGGGTTGTGCCCTACCGCCCCACCCACTGCCTGCGCCGACATGCGGGAGAGACTCATCTTGCGGGCGATTTCGCCATAAGTTGTTGTGTTACCGTAAGGTATTTCTAATAGAACCTTCCACACCTGCTGGCGGAAATTGCTCCCCTTAAGCACTAGCGGCGGCACAAAACTAGGCACCCCGCCGCCGAAATAAGTCTCCAGCCAAAGGCATGTTTGTGCAAAAATCGGCAAGCCGGGCCTCGCCTCGCAATCGCTAGCCAATCCTGCGCCAAAATGCTTTTGCCCGTTGAACCATAGCCCAACCAAAGCCTCGCCGTCCGATGCCATCGTTATCCCGCCCAAAGGCGACTTGTAATGTGCGGTGTAGACCATCATAAATTCGCAATTTTTTCTACCTTCCAACGCCATTTTCTGCCTCTACAGAATATTCTCCCTCGACATAGCAAACCAGTAGCACATCCTTTCTGTTGCGCAGCAGGCTGTCGAGCCGAGCCATATTCCGGTAGGCGACTGCGAGGCAACCTTTGCTACGGCCACTGAGGAGGGGAAAGATAGATTTTTCGGGGACTGACGCATGGCCATGCAACACCACCGCACGCCGGCGGAGGTTGCTGTTGGTGCTATCCAAACCATCGAGGCGATAGCTCGTCCCGAATCGCCCGTGATAACGCTCGGCGATGCGGGCATGGCCCAGAGAGCTAAGCCAACTTTCGGGCTCGTTGCTAAAGCGCGCGGTGTCCTTGCGGAAACATCTGTACTTTCTTTTATGACCACGCCCATGGGCTACGGGACATTCGAAGATTTTTTGCTGCCGCGCAAAGGCCCACACCCACAGTCGGTTGCACCCCGACGGGAGGGAATAATCGACCAAGATGCAGATTTCTCGGTTCATGCCATTCATGGTGGCGTATCGCTCCGCGGCAACAATCTGCGCCCGCAAAGGGTCGGTGGCCCTACGCCCGCGGAAGAAGATGCAAGACAAGATTATCAACAAAAGAGTTATCATGACTATCAACAAAAGGGTTACGCGATTCTGAGCGGATGTGGGATGAGGGATGGGCATTGTGGGCATTGGTTGAAGGAGACAAAACGACAAACAGCCAGGGCTTACGGCTGCGGCAGGGCCTTGAGGCGCGCCTGGTAGAGCTGGGCCTTTTTCTTTTGGCCAAGACTGGTGTAGGCCTGCACAAGGTTACCCAGAACGACGGGGTTGTTGGGCTCGACTGCTTCGGCACGGAGGAGGTGCTTGACGGCACTGCCGTTTTCGCCTAGTAGCATATAACTGACGGCGAGCATATTCATGGCAGGCACATTACTGGGGAATAGCTGAACTGTGCGATGCGCCACGCGGCGGATACGCCCCACCATGGCGCTGTCGGGGGCGGTAAGGTTGTGCCGGTCGGCAATTGTGCTGAACATGTCGCTTTGGTAGTCCTGCACGCCTTCGCAAATCAAGTCTGCCCCTTGGCCAGCAAGGCCGTTGAAGGTCCACCGATGGCAGATTTGCTCGGAATGGTCCAGCGTGCGCAGGATTTCTTTTTCGAAATCGTCCCACTGCCTGATTTGCCCCAAGAAATAAATCTTGCCCATGCGCAGCTCCAAGCGTTCGGGGTAGAGCGCGATAGCCTGGTCGATAACGGCAAAACCGCTGTCCAAAATGGCGTGGTCGTGGGCCGAAAAGACCCCGCTCTGATCCTCGCCCATATAGCCATTGACGTAGTAGTTCCAACGGGCAATGTAGAGCTCCACATCGGTTGGGGCCGATAGGTGCCATTGTGCAAGGATGGCACGCTGGGATTTGAAATCGTTGCAAACCAACGCCTGCTGAAACCTCTCGGAATAGGACTGCGCCCTAGCACCGGAGAGCACTGCCAGGGCTAATATCAAGAAAACCGTTCGCTTCATACCTCGAGCCAAATAATGTGCAAAAATACACAAAATAATCGGATAAACGTTTTTTTTTCGTACTTTTGCAACGTGAAATTTCTGCTCCTTACACCCCCACTGACGCAACTTGGCACCCCCTACCCCGCTACCACTGCCCTAAAAGGATACCTGCAGGCACAAGGCTATGCAGTGGTTCAGGCCGACCTAGGCATTGAGCTAATTGACCGCATCTATAGCAAGTCATGGCTGCACGACTATGCCCTAGGCATCAACAACGCCAAAGAAAGGGACTATCTGCTACAGTGCAGCAATGTAGTGGACACCGTGCTACACTTTTTGCGCGGGCAGGACAATACGCTCGCGCCCCGCATTGCCAACCGTAGCCTGTTGCCCGAAGGCCCGCGATTTGCCCAACTGGCCGACATGGAATGGGCCTTTGGCACCTCCGGCACTACCGACCGCGCACGCTACCTTGCCACCCTGTTTATAGAGGACATTGCCGACTACATTCGCACACACACCGACAGCAATTTTGGTCTCATCCGCTACGCCGAACAAATTGCCTGCTTTGCCCCCACTTTTGATAAACTAGAGCAGATGCTCTCCCGCCCCCCAACAGTCATCGACCGGCTAGTGATTGCGCTACTGCAAAAGCATCTGGAGCAACATCAGCCCGATATCGTGGCCATTACCATTCCTTTTCCGGGATGCCTCTACAGTGCCTTGCGCTGCGGAAGCCACATCCTACAGCACACCCACGCCCATGTGAACCTCGGCGGCGGTTTTGTCAACACCGAATGGCGCCAAATGAGCGATGCACGCATTTTCCGCTACTGCCACAGCATCAGCTTTGACGATGGCGAGCTGCCCCTACAGCGCCTAGCGGAGCATCTGGAGGGCAAAGCTGGCGCAGACCGGCTGGTGCGTACCGTTACCAAGGAGAGCCCTGCCTTGATTCCCTCCACCGAAAACATCCCTTTCGGTGCACTTCCCGCCCCCGACTTCGAAGGGTTGCCACTACAGAAATACCTCTCTTTGGCCGACATCACCAACCCTATGCAGCGCCTATGGAGCGAGGGTCTGTGGAACAAAATGACGGTTGCCCACGGCTGCTATTGGCACCGTTGTGCCTTCTGCGACACGCGTTTGGACTATATCGGCCGCTACGATGCCCCATCGGCATCCACTGTAGTGGACCGCATGGAGCATATCATGCAACAGACCGGTATCAGCGGCTTCCATTTTGTGGACGAGGCGTTGCCGCCAAAGTTACTCGAGCAAGTGTGCGGTGAGGTCCTACGCCGACGCCTCACAATCAGTTTTTGGGGCAACGTGCGTTTCGAAAAGGCCTACACCCAAGAGTTCTGCGACATGCTTTCCGATGCCGGCTGCGTGGCTGTGAGCGGCGGACTGGAGGTAGCCTCGGACCGCCTGCTAACGCTCATCGGCAAAGGCGTCAGCGTAGCACAAGCACGTCAGGTCTTCGGCCACTTCCGCCAAAGCGGCATCATGGTGCATGCCTACCTGATGTACGGCTTCCCCACCGAAACGCTAAACGAGACCCTCGAGGCGCTCGACACCGTGCGGCAGATGTTCGCCCAAGGGCTCATCCAAAGCGCCTTCTGGCATCGTTACGCCATGACCTGCCATAGTCCCTCGGGCTTTGAGCCCGAGAAATACGGAGCCCGCCGCACCACCTTATGCCCCAATCCGTTCTGCAACAACGAGGTTGACTGGGAGGCTTTGACCAACCCGCAATATCCATCGGAAGAGAACAACAACCAGTTCGACTACGACATTGCCGAGGTGGGCCGCGGGCTCAGCCTAGCCACCTACAACTACATGAATGGCCTGGGGTTGGAGCAATCCGTCCGGTCGTGGTTCCCCGGCATCCGGTTCCCCAAGCAAAAACAACGCCATCGGAGGTAAAATCCGCCTCCACCAAAGCCATAAAAACCATAAAAACCACTTCACCAGCCAGTAGCGTACCTCCCCGCCATTGCACAAAAAAACGCCCAATGCTACCATTGGACGTATAAGTGGGGGGGGCGACATAGCCCGACTCACGGTCTCAAAAACAGAACAAAAGCAGAACCCAAGTAGCCCAACCCAATGCCTCGGCAACAAGTAGGGTCGACTTCGCCTTCTTTTTGTAGCAGACAAGGTAACTTGGGTCGGAGAAATAGTTCTGGTTTTCTGACATCGCATAGGTGTCGCTACCCCTGTCGGGGGTTGGGTTGGATAGGGCAGTTCCTATCAAGGCAAATGGCCCGAACAACATTCCTAAAAAGAAATGTCCAAACTTTTTCCCATGATACAGTTCGGCATCTATTTGCCCAAGTTGACATGGGTTGACATCTTCAAGACCCAAAGCAATCAAATCCGAGTAGGCCCTACTGCCAGTGTCCTCAAGAATAATTTCCGAGATATCCACCAACGGAATCTCGTAGACCGCACCTGCTACCGAAAATTCGGCAATGCTGTCCTTTACCGAAATGACAGTACCTTGAAAATGCATGTTATTCCGCAAAGTGAGGACATCCTTGGCCGACATGGAGCCAACCATAGCCAAAAAGCAGACAATCAATAGTTTTTTCATATTCATTTCCCCTCATACGTGTCGGGTGCAACTTTTGGTGGGCTTCGAAAAACAGTTTCTTTGCTCTAGGGCATAGCAACGAGCCCACTTTTGCCGCCTTACCCGAACAAGGAGTTCCATTTATTTTTCTTTGGCCAACAAGGGAGTATAGTACTCCCCATTTTTAGACAGGGTTAATATTCAGTTATACACATTGTTA
>CAZAAK010000074.1:0-10706 GCA_964483145.1 uncultured Bacteroidaceae bacterium | reverse complement strand
ACAATGAGTATAACTGAATATTAACCCTGTCTAAAAATGGGGAGTACTATACTTGGAAGGACCTCTATGGTAATTCTAGGACTTTCATTCGGAAGTAATTATGAAAAAATTCTGGAAGATTACTCTCATCACTCTAGGTTCGATTCTAGGTTTGGTGGCAATCACTGTTGCAGTGGTCTGTTGGTTGCTTTTTACACCGGCACGCCTCACTTCTATTGTAAATCGGCTGACAAACGACTATCTTACCTGCGAAAGCCATTTCGAAAAAGTCGACCTTACCTTTTTCAAAACCTACCCCAACCTTGGGGTAGATGTCAAAAACATGGTATTGGTTAACCCATACACCTTGCCCAAAGACAATGCGTTGGTCTCCAAAACAACCCCAAACGACACTTTGGCCCATATCGGCAGTCTTGCCGTAGGTATCGACCTCAAGGCTTTTCTCAAGGACCGTTCAATAGTCGTGCGGCAGCTACGCCTCGACGATACCCGCGTCTCCCTCTACACCGCCCCGGATGGTTGGTACAATTGGGGTGTCTTCAAGTCTTCCGAGAAGGACATTTCACAAACTGGTGGTTCATCCTTTCTGCCAGAAAACATCCAGCTGGGGAAAATAGTTTTTAATAACTTCAATGCCCAATACTGCAACTTACAGCAGAACATGTTAGTGCAAGCGGGTGCTTTGAACCTCAAATTGAAGGGATCGCTAGTCGCATCTCAGTTGGATGCCAAACTGTCGGCGGATATTGGCAACCTCCTAGTGAACATGCCCGACAGCATTGGCTCTCCCAAGGTCTATGCCAACCTTCGCGAGTTTGCCCTGACTTTGGCTGGCGAGGGTTCTAAAGACGACTTGAGCGGTAAGTTTAAACTATTCGTCTCCAAAGGCGACTTCGCTTTGGGTGGACATAGTTATACCACAGAAGCCATGCAACAGTCGCGTGGCGGTCTGCTTGCCTTGAACATCCCTTTTCAGGCCGACCTAGGCAACAAGTCATTCACCATGGGCGAAGAGACCCACTTGAGCCTAGTGGATTACAGTCTGGGCCTTTGGGGTAATGTAACTCTGGCTAACGAGAAAAAACCTATGAATGTCGACTTACACTACAATATCGACCAATGGCAGGTAGCCAACCTACTTTCTGTTTTACCTCAATTCCTCACCACAGGCCTTGCAGGCATGGATATTGATGCCAGAGTTTCTCTCCAAGGCACTACCAAAGGTGTTGTCGCTGATGGAAGGTTGCCTCTGGTGGAAACCGACGTGACGCTAGAGAAGGGCCGCTTCGTAGCCCCCAAGATACTGCCTGCTCCCCTTAGGAACATTCGGGCACAACTCTTTGCCAGCCTCAACCTCTCTTCTGATAGTGCTAGCAAAGGGCCGTCCAACGTGCGAATTGCCAATCTCTCCGCCAAACTGGGGAAAAGCAACTTTGCTGTCAGTGGCACTGTGGACGACTTGTTAGGTAACATGTTAGTGGATGCCGGTGTAAAAGCAAGCCTCAACCTGCCTGATTTATCTCCCTTCCTTCCCGACACGTTGCCTGTCTCAGTCAACGGCACCGCCAAGGCCGATCTGAAGGTCAAAAGCCGCCTTTCGGACCTACAAGGGCTTAACCTCAAAAAAATGGTCGCCAACGGTACACTGGATTTTTCGCGTCTGGATGTCGTCTACGACAGCATCCACGCCACCTCTCCCGAGCTCAGCGTTGCCATTAGCCTGCCCACCCGCCAAACTGGTGCTCGGGTGCACGAGTTGCTTGGTGCCCGCATCACGGGAGGATCGTTAGATGTTGAAATTCCCAGTAATGGCCTAATGGCAAAGGTTGAAAATCCCGTCATCAAAGTGGCCTTGCCCGACATCTTGGACAAAAAACAGGCTTTGGCAGCCGCCTTCGACATCAGTTTCAGCAAAGTGGATGCCAAAATGGACTCCACCTTAGTGTACTCCGACACTCTGTTGCTCAAGGGTAGCGTCTGCAACGATACCACAAAGGACAATCCCATCGCTCAGTGGAGTCCCGACCTGGACATCAGCATCCATCGCGGCGTGCTTGCAATGGCAGGCATGAGCGACCCTGTGCGCCTTACCGACTTCGAGTTCAACTACAGGCCCAAGGAACTCAATATCGCTCGGGCCGACATCCTTTGGGGAGTTTCGGACTATCATCTACAAGGCAAGGTCAACGGGTTGGAGGACTGGATAAACCACGCCGGGATGCTCGTTGGCGAGATCAACTTTACCTCGCAGTACGCCGATGTCGATCAGCTAATGGACATTCTTAGCGGCATGGGCTCCGATGCCGACACCCTCTCACAACAGCGTCAGGAGGACAACGTACCCGCAGAGGCCAACCCATTTATCGTGCCTAGGGATGTTGATGTAAAGTTTGGTACCCATATTACCCGTTGCGTAGCTTTCGGTAACGATCTCAACGACTTGGCTGGCTCTGTCACCATCAACGACGGCACCACAGTGCTCGACCAGGTAGGTTTCACCTGCAAGGCAGCCCGTATGGAACTTACTGGTGTCTACAAATCGCCCCGCGTCAATAACCTCTTCTTAGGCCTCGATTTCCATCTGTTGGATATCCAAATCGAAGAGTTGTTGGATATGATTCCCTCTATCGACACCTTGGTGCCTATGCTTGCCGCTTTCCGAGGCAAGGCCGACTTTCATTTGGCAGCCGAGTGCAATCTCGATGCTTTTTATCGGCCCAAAATGTCGCAACTTATCGGGGCAGCGGCCATCTCCGGCAAAAATTTGGTGGTTATGGACAATGCCACCGTGGCACAGTTGGCAAAATTGCTGCAATTCAAAAACTGGCGCGAGAAGGACAACAGTATCGGAGTCGACAGCCTCAGTGTCGAGGCAGTGGTCTTGCGCAAAGAGGTCCGCGTATATCCATTCCTGCTAAACCTACATAACTACCAGCTTTGTATTGACGGCAGGCATACTTTGGACAACAACTGCAATTACCACTTGGAATTGCTCCACAGCCCATTGCCTGTCCGCTTGGCAGTGGATGTGGGTGGCAACATCAAACATCCCGACATCTCTTTGGGCAAGGTCCAATATGCCGAGCTCTACAAGCCTGAAAAGCAAGACCAACTGCAGGCCCGAACCATCGAAATCAAAAAACTTGTGCGCCAGGCGCTCGAAGCTAATGTCCGCCGGCAGCATTGACCTCTAGTTGCTTTATTAGGTTATGACATCTTTCGCCTCCTTGTCGGCATGGAATTGGCTGATTCAGTTCTTTATCATCACCGTGGCTCTGCTGCTGGCCAACCTCATCCGTTGCAATGTCCCGCTCCTACGCCGCAGTCTCTTGCCAACGGCCTTGTTGGCAGGATTACTTATCCTCTGCATCAAGCCCTTCGGCTTTTTCCACACCTTGCTCGACAAAAATGCCATGGAGATTGTCACCTATCATTCTCTCGGCCTTGGCTTTGTGGCGATGTCCTTGAAAAACAAAAAGGTCAAAAGCCGCACCACCCCTGTCAAGGTTGTGGAGACGGGTGCCATTACCGCTAGCACCTACATTATCCAAGGCATCGTCGGCCTGCTCATCACCATCCCGCTGTTCCTTTGGTGGAACAACCGCACTTTTTTCTACGCATCCGGCCTGCTGTTGCCTATGGGCTATGGTCAAGGGCCAGGACAGGCGCTTAATTTTGGTGTCGCCTACACCGGTTTTGCTGCCGATCAGGGTATCAATTTCCACGGCTCCGACTTCGGCTTGAGCATTGCCACAGCAGGCTTTATTGTGGGTAGTCTTGTCGGCGTTGTCTACATGAATCTACTGCGCCGCAAAGGTCGCCTGACAATCAAAGGCGATGCCTGTAAGGAACAGTACACCCTAGCCGACTACGAGTCCGAAAACGAAATCCCGCATGCCGAATCCATCGACAAACTCACCGTGCAAATCAGTTGGGTACTACTGGTCTACTCGGTGGTTTTTCTTTTTATGTACGGCTTTCAGCAGATGGATTTGGGCGACTTCGGCACCAAAACCCTCAAACCTATGTTCTGTGGCTTCAACTTTTTGTGGGGCACCATTATCGGCACTTTGGCTAAGGCCCTAATCAACCGTGCCCGCAAAGTGCACCTGATGCAGCGCGAGTATATCAACAACTATACCCTCGACCGCATCGCCGGCACATGCTTCGACTTTATGATAGTGGCCGGTACCGCGGCCATCGATTTCACCAACCTCCGCGGCATCTGGTTGCCTTTGGCTCTGGTCTGTACCTTAGGGGCTGTGCTTACCTTCATCCATGTGCGCGCCTGTTGCCGGCATCTCTACCCCGGCTATCAGTACGAGGGGTTTTTCTCCATGTTTGGCATGCTCACCGGTACTGCCAGCAATGGCATGATTCTGCTACGCGAAATCGACCCTAAATTCGAAACTCCCGCTGCCAATAACCTTGTGCTGCAGACTATTCCTGCCATTGCCTTCGGATTCCCAGTGCTCTTGCTGATGGGGGTAGGTCCGCAAAGTCTTGGGCATTGCCTACTCACTCTGGGCATTTTGGTGGTATGCTTTGTCGCTTTCTCGGTGTTTATCTTCCGCACAAAGCTCTTCAAGCGAAAAAACAATAATTAGCCAACCCTCTATCTGCCTCCGTCTATTCAACAACCCTCCTAACTCAAGGACCTTACGGATTGGCGGGATTCCACTTCCTTGACAGTTTCGTTGGCTTTTCCTCACCCGCACATTAGCCATTTTTTCTCTTGCCATCCGTAATCCGACCAAACTGCCTTTAACCGAATCCTATTGTGTCTTCACCGAATTTGCGGTTGAGTTCGTCGGCAACTTGCATGAGCTTGCGGTGGCGTGCGTCTTGGTTCTCAGAAAACAGGTCTAGCTGCATCCCTTCCTCCTCGGTAATGTTGCTCAGCACAACACCCGCCTGCTTGTAGAGGAAGCCCTCCCGGTAGAGTCCGTGTAGCACCGACACGGCGGCTTTGACAATAGTAGGGGTGTCGGCAGTAGGCGTGGGGAGGTGCACTGCGGCGGAGTTTCGGTACTGCGCCAAATCTTCGCGGTGCCTGTTGGTGGAGAGGAACACCTGCACAGTGCTACAGATGCTCTTCTGCTCTCGTAGCTTGGCAGCGCATGCAGCGGCATAGGTGCGTATGCCTTGTTCGAGTTTTTCTAGCTCGCCGGTCATGTAGGCAAAGGTGCGGCTTTGCATGATGCTGCGTTGCCTGGCGGGCCGGCGAAGGTTTAGGCACGGGATTCCCTTAAGTTCGCGCCAGGTATTGAGCCCCGCCACCGAAAAGATGCCCGCTAGCCGCTTTTCGTCGCACTCTACCAGCTCTTGGGCTGTCCGGATGCCCAGGTTGTAAAGTTTGACGCGGCTTTGACGGCCTATGCCCCACACCTCGGCTATATCCAGCATCGAGAGGGCTTTCTGGCGGTTTTCTGGCATCAGTAAGCACACTCCCCCATAGCCTTTGTAATGTTTGGCGTAGTGCGTGGCTACCTTGGCTAGGGTGTAGCTTTGCGAGATGCCGCAGCCCACCGGTATGCCAGTGTTTTGGGCTATCATCTCCTTCACCTCAGTGGCGTAGTGGTGCAATTGGGCAGGATCGTCGGTGGGTAGGGTGCCAAAGAACTCGTCTATCGAGTACTGAATAAAGTCCAACACAATTCCCTGTCTTTGCACTAACTCCATAATCTGCCCCGAAATACGATGGTATTTTTTGTGGTCCGCTGGGCAAACAATCACGTGATTTACTTCAATGAGGTTACGCACTTTAAAGAGTGGGTTTCCGCGGCTTAGGCCCAACGCCTTGGCCTCGGCAGTAAGGGCCAATATCACCCCGCCTCCGTTCTCGCCCCCGTTAGCCACCACAACGGGCTTCCCCGCTAAGCCAGGCCTAGTGGCTACCTCGCAGGAGGCAAAATAGGCGTTGCAGTCGATATGCAGGAACATAGGCTTTATATCCGGTTATTGATGTATGCAAGGCAAAAAAACGTAGCGCACCCCAAGCACATCCGGCCGTAACTCTTCCCGTATATAGCAAGCCACCACTTGGCGTTAGCACTGTCACAAAGGGTGCGAACCTGGCAATTGTTGAAAAAACGAATCGTTGTCCTGCTCATATCTCTCTGTCGTCGCATCAGGCTTGTGGCAAATGTGCGCAACATAAGTGCTCCTGCCCAAAAAGAGGTTTGTTGCCACATTTTGAGCATGCAAGAGAGTAAACCTCCGGCCGCTCTGCCTAGGCTACGATTTTGCAAAGGTACGAAATATTTCCGAAAAAAAGAAAGACCGACCCCTGTTTGCAGAGGTCGGTCTCTTTTTCCGATTTGCTCCCTACGAAGGGCCATTAAATGGCAAATCCTAAGAGTAGCAAACCCAATGGCGGAATCAAGTTCCCGCTTTACTCCTGCCAGTTGGCAATCAGGTTGCGGTCGCCGACAGCATCGTTGATTTTGCTGATGGTAGGCCAATACTTGTCCTCATGATCCATGGGGAAAGCGGCCACCTTGCGGCTGTAGGGGTAGTTCCACTCTTCGGCGCAGACCACCTGCATTGTGTGGGGTGCGTTGGCAATGGGGTTATTGTCCTCGGTGTATTTGCCGCTCATCACGTCGTCAATCTCTTGGCGGATGGCTATCAAGGCATCGCAGAAGCGGTCCAACTCACTCAAAGGCTCGCTCTCGGTGGGTTCCACCATCAGGGTGTTGTGCACGGGGAACGCCACGGTGGGGGCATGGAAGCCGTAGTCGTCCAGGCGGCGTGCGATGTCACCTACCTTTACCTTTAGGCTGAACTCGCTGAAATCCACTATGAACTCATGACCACACATACCGTTTTTGTTGGTGTACATAATCTTGTAGTACTTCTGCAAGCGGGCACGCATGTAGTTGGCGTTGAGGATAGCATGGCGTGTAGCCTCGGTTAGGCCGTTGCCGCCGAGCATGGTCAGGTAACCGTAGCTGATGGGCAGCAGCATGGCATTACCGTAGGGGGCTGCAGCCATGGCGTTGCCCTTGGCGCCGCCAACCTTTACCTGGCTGTGCGAGGGCAGGAAGTCGAGCAGTTTGGCGCTAACGCAGATAGGCCCCACGCCGGAACCACCGCCACCGTGAGGGCCGGCAAAGGTCTTGTGCAGGTTCAGATGGCACACGTCAGCACCCATGTGGCCAGGGCTGGTCAAGCCCACCTGTCCGTTCATGTTGGCGCCATCCATGTAGACTAGACCTCCGTTTTGGTGAATGATGTTGATGATTTCCAGGATACCTTCTTCAAAAGCACCGTGGGTGGAGGGGTAGGTAATCATCAGGCAAGCGAGGTTGTCGCGGTACTGCTCGGCCTTGGCACGCAGGTCGTTGACGTCCACATCGCCGTTCTCGGTGCATCCAACCACCACCACAGTCATGCCGGCTTTGGCAGCGCTGGCGGGATTGGTGCCGTGGGCGCTAGCGGGAATCAGACAGATGTTGCGGTGCGCGTCGCCGCGGTCCAAATGGTAGTTACGGATAACGGTCAGGCCGCTATACTCACCTGCCGAACCCGAGTTGGGCTGGAGCGATGCACCGGCAAAGCCCGTCACGATGGCAAGCAGGTCTTCCAGCTCGTTGATCATCTCGGTGTAGCCCATGGTCTGGTCTTCGGGTGCAAAGGGGTGGATGGCACCGAATTCGGCCCAGCTTAGCGGCAGCATCTCAGCGGCGGCGTTCAGCTTCATAGTGCAACTGCCCAGTGGAATCATGGCGCGATTCAAGCTCAAGTCCTTCACCTCCAGCTTTTTCATGTAGCGCATCATCTCGGTTTCGCTATGGTAGGAGTTAAAGACTTTCTGTTTCAAATATGCGCTCTTGCGTTGGAGCTCTTCGGGCAGGGTATCGTCGGAGGTGCAGCAGCAGTGGCAGTCGCACACTAGCTCCTCGGCTTTCTTGCCGGCAGCTTCGGCCAGTACGTTCACAATCGCCTGCAGGTCGGCCTTGCTGGTGGTCTCGTCTAGACTAATGCCGATGCAATCCTCACAAATGTAGCGGAAATTGATTTGGTGAGCCAAGGCCACTTTACGCACTGCCTCGGTCTTTACAGGGCACTGCAGGGCTAGGGTGTCAAAGAAGGCGCGGTTGTGCTGGCGGTAGCCATATTTTGCGGCTTCCTTGGCCAACTTCGAAGCCATTTTGTGGATGTTGAGGGCAATCTCGTTGATGCCTTCGGGACCGTGATAGGCAGCGTAGAAGCCGCTCATAATGGCTTGCAAGGCGGAGGCGGTGCAGATGTTGGAGGTAGCCTTGTCGCGTTTGATATGCTGCTCGCGCATGCCCAGGGCCATACGCAGGGCGGGGTTGTTTTGGGCGTCGATGCTCCAACCGATGATGCGGCCGGGAAAAGCGCGTTTGAAGGCCTCGGTAAAGGCAAAGAAGCCTGCATGCGGGCCGCCAAAGCCCATCGGCAGACCAAAGCGCTGGTTGTTGCCAAAGCAGCAGTCCACGCCCATCTCACCAGGAGTCTTGACCATGGCCAGGGCCATCAAGTCGGTAGCCATGCCCACGAAGATACCTTTCTCGTGACATTTGGCAACAAAGTCGCTGTAGTCGCGCACCTCGCCAAACTGGTTGGGGTTCTGTAGCATCACGGCAAAGTACTGCTTGGCGTCGAAGTCAAAGTCCTCCACATTGCCACTCACAATTTCTATGTTGCGCGGGGCGGCATTGGTGTGCATCACATCCAAGGTCTGCGGCAGCAAGCCGTTGTCCGCAAAAATCTTGCACACACCTTCCTTTTGGGCCTGCCGACTGCGTTGGGCAAAGAACATCAGCATGCACTCGCCTCCAGCGGTGGCTTCGTCCAGTAGGCTGGCATTGCTCAGGGGCATGCCCGTCATTTCCGTCACCATGGTCTGGTAGGTCATCAGCGCCTCAAGGCGGCCCTGGCTAATCTCGGTTTGGTAAGGAGTGTAGGCGGTGTACCACCCGGCATTCTCAAAGACGTTGCGCTGGATGACACTAGGAGTGATGCTATTGTAGTATCCCATGCCAATGTAAGTCTTGAACAGTTTGTTCTTGTGGGCCAGTTCGCGGCAGCGGTTGAGGAATTCGTACTCGCTTGTGCCGTCGGCAATGGGCATCGGCTCCTTCAGGCGGATGGCAGCAGGAACGGCTTTGTCAATCAGTTCGTCAACGGAACTAACGCCGATTTCCTTGAGCATTTTGGCCTCTTCGGCGGCCTTGCTGACACCATTGTGTCGCTTCGTGAAATTGTTGCTAATCATATAGTTATTATTATAATAATTTACTTTGCTTACATGCAGTGAATTTGCAAAAATACAAAATTATACTCATCCAAACAAAAAATTCCCTCCCCGCCGAGGCAGATTCCGCAGTGTTCCTAAGTCCAAGTCCGTAAAATTCCTAGCTCGTAATCCCCAAGGCGATGTTAGAAGGTGAACAAATGAACTCCATTGTCTTATAAAATTCAAAGAAGGTAGTGCAATACTCTTTTGGGAAAGCGGACAAAACATGTATATTGAGGATATCATCTCAACTGTGTCAAGTACTAAGAAAATAGAAGTTTAACAACTGCGTTAATACATGCAGAAAAGAAAGAAGTACAATGACACAAGAAGAGTACAATCAGATGCTGGCAGAAGCCAGAGAACAGTTCAAGAACGGCACTCCGCTGTTCGGTAAGGAAGGAGCATTCCACCGTGTATTGGAAGATTTCCTCAATGCGGCAATGGAAGGAGAGATGGAGAGTCATCTCCAAGAGACAAAACCTGTCACCAAGAACCGTCGCAACGGAAAGATAGTCAAGACCTTGCAGATGCCTTATAGCCAAAGTAGCATAGTGCGGCTGTGGCTGGACGTATGCGACCAGGCTGCGCTGGGGGAGCGCATAGGAGGGAGCATATGCTTTGCCAACCTAGGCGGCTACTTGGCCACAGGGGAGGATGTGATAGGAGGGGTGGCATGGCTGCACGTTCGCGGGGCGGGGAAGGAGATGCAATGCTCCAGTGGGAGGCTGTGCGTGAACAACCCCATGATAGGGCAGTACCAGAGCGCCGAAGCCCAAGCGCGCGCGGGGGAGAGCTACGGGGGATTTACGGAGGAAAGTTAGGAATTAGGAATTAAACAATTGATAATGATATGATAGAGAATAGATACACCACCAAGAGGGGCGCCACTGGGGATACCTTGGGGCGAGGAGCGGCCGGCCGATATATGGCGTGGGCTGGCGGCTGCGAGGAAGAAGAAGATTGCTGCAAAAAATATCCGGTGCGGCCCTACGGCAAGAGCGAGCTGGCATTGGCCTACACGCAAGGGAGTATGTCGGAACGCGCTGCCCTGAACTGGCTGCACAACGAGATAGAACACTACCCTGGGCTGAGCGAGCGACTGCGTGAGCTGGGCTACTACGCCACACAAAAGGTGCTGACCCTGGCGCAAGTGCGGGCGATATTTGAGGCTATCGGGGAACCGTGAATAATTTATAATTTACAATTTTGGGGAGGGTAAGGGGGAGGCATTGTAACTCAGAAGGAGTTGCGTCTTTGCAGAAAAACGGAACTAGAGACACGGGACGGATGAGTAAATCTACGTCCACAGCAAAGTGTTGATGCACGCTTACCTGCAACGAAATACAGGACCAGCTGTATAAAAAATTATCAAATCAGATATTTTTTTATTGCTGTCCGGTAAAACTCAAAAGAGCATAAATACCCAGCCCGAAGC
>CAZAAK010000073.1:0-10995 GCA_964483145.1 uncultured Bacteroidaceae bacterium | reverse complement strand
AACAATGAGTATAACTGAATATTAACCCTGTCTAAAAATGGGGAGTACTATATTAGGAAGTAACATCCTAGCCGAAAATGCTAGTTTCAGCAACGTCTTCCACAACTCCACGACAATGATGTTTTTCCCATTTGTCCGAACTTTTGCGCAGCCGGCAAACCGCATGAATACTAAATTGCCGCGTATTAAAAAAAATCAACTGAATCCAACGTGTTTCCGTAAAAATTATTAGCAATAATTATTATTTGAAAGAAAAATAGTATCAAAAAATATAATTATAACCAACTAGTAATTAACATATTATAATTGCGGTAGTAACCCCCCCCCAAAAAAAAATGCTACAGTATAGTACTATCCAAAATTAGCACTAGTCAGACATTGTTCCGTACAACTCCTTGCAGGCTTTTGCCTCAACTGCCCAATAGACCCAATTAAAGTCTCCCGACAAAATCCAAAATCTTCTGACAGGAGTTGTACTGGACGGTCTGGCCCCAAAAACGCTCGATGATGCGGCTACGCCCTGCGGCATCAATGCCGTAGTCGTGCTTATCCACCACCTGCAGCAATTGCTCGAAGTTATATACCCTCTTTCCCACCACATTTTCGTCAAAGGGGTAGAATAGGTCGCGCTCATCGAGGTATTCCTTATAGTCGTATAGATAAAGTATCACGTCTTTCCCCTCCATCAGAATATAATCATAAAGTATTGAGGAATAGTCCGTAATCAGAACATCCGTATACGGAAGTACAGCGTATGCATCCAAATTGCCCGGAAAGAGGATAATGTTCGAATACGCCTGCATCTCCTCCCCTATCACCACATTGGCGTGGGGTTTTAGTATCAGCACTTCGTTGTGCTGTTTCAGCACTCGGTTCAACTCGGCTAGGTTCATGCTTTGGGCGAAAAGATGCCGTTGCGAGTCGCGCCAAGTAGGCATGTAAACCAGCACTCGGTTGTACTGCTTCAGCCTATTTATCAAAGCCATAGTCTCGCCGGGTTCGTACCGGCGGACAAAGTCGCTGCGTTGCTGCTCGCTGCAGGTGAGGATGCCATTGCGCGGATAACCTAGCTCCAGGCAATGCTCGGGCGGGATGCGGAAGGAGGTCGAAAACAGGTGAGTCTGATAGGGCGTGGAGCTAACAAGGTAGTCTGGGGCACGGAATGCCTGCGGGTGGTAGTACACCTCACGCAAGTCGGTCTTTTGGTATCGGCGGCCCAACGGACCCGAGCGAATGTTGTACTCGATTCGTTTTAGACCAATTCCATGCCACAGGTTGATGCACACTGCACCTCCCGAAAAACTGTAGAAAATATCGGCAGTGTAGGAGTTGAAGAACCAGTATTTGGACGTCAAAGCATGCCACATCCCACGGGGCGAAAACACGTGATAGGCCTTCAGCCCACGGCTCCGCACAAGCCGCACCATTTTCCGCGAAGCACTTATCCATGCAACGTTGATATCGGGGCACTGCCGGCTGGCGTAGATAAAAAGGTATTTTGCATTGTCGTTGAAAGCCCCGGCAAAACTGCCAAAAGCGTATTTCCTCCGGCTCCTAACAAACAGGAAAGAAAATGGATAGAGTATGTAACAGATTGTATAATAGAGTGCTTTCATAAACAAAACCGATTGGTCATAAAACTAGTATTTCAATAGCCTCCATGGCGTAATTCTCTACCGCACATCTGGTCGAATTCCTTTTTCAATCCCCTCCCCAATGCTATCTGCTCGGCAAAGAACTCGCCCTTATTGCCTTCCACCACTACCCAGCCGTCGGTCGTCAGCGCCATGTCCCAGCCCACAAAGGTCAACCTAGGCAATCTGAGCGCCATCTCGGCTGTGATTCGCTTAAGTTCGTCCCAACGCGGTATCTGCTCCCCTCGAAAGGGCGCGCCGCTATCCGGATGCACCGCAAAAGTATGCCCGAGGTCATCAATGGCATCAGTTACAATTGCTCCAGTCTCGGAATCGACAAGCGCCATCACCCCGCCTTGCGCCCCATTGTCGACCAAAGAACCCCGGCGGCCCGTTTTGAGAACGGCAGTAAAGCGGCGCACCGTGCCCTTGTGCTGGAATGTATTGATGCGGACTGTATTGACCGACGACAAGTTGTAGCGCCCCATAAACGGGTGCTGGCAAATGCGCTCCTCCACTATAAAGGGGCGCTGCTCCTGCATCAATTCATCAAACGACCGGCCCCAGCCTGCCACATCCTTCTGTTCAAAGAGGCGCACGCCCCTGCCGCCGCAATCGTGCACCGGCTTTGCCACCAGCACACCTACCTCCTGCCCAAAGGCGGTGAAACCATCGCGGTCTCCCTCCCCTTTCACCAGCATGAAGCGCCTTCTATAAAAATCCTTCAGCAGAACGGCTGTGCGGTATTTGTCCATTATCACGGCCTGCTCTCGGGGGGCATTGATGTGTCGGCAAACCCTGTTGCGGTAGGCATCGGTAATGTAGGCCCGGCGCTCGGCATCGCTCTTGTGGGCAAAGTCGTAACGGTCGTATTCTTCGTAATAGGTCTTGTGTAGCAGGGTCTCCCTCAATTTATCCACGTCCCCTCCCGCCTGTTGCAAGTAGCGGATATACCTGCGGTGCAAAATAGTCTTGTATACCAGCAAATACAGGTTTATCCACAAAAAGCTACAATTGCCCATACATCATCTATTTTCCCTATTGCTGCGCCTCTCAGTTGCCAAAATCCGCCACGCCAGCGTCCTCCTTCGCTTCCCCCGGCGCAACGCCTTTGTATAGCTCGCTTTGGACTTTGGTACGGATATTCATACTGGCTAGTTTGTTGGGGATGGGCGATGGGTAGATTCGGTTGGAAAGGAATACATACACCATATTGTTCTCCGGGTCCACCCACACCATTGTGCCCGTGAAACCGGTGTGGCCATAGCTCCTCTGCGAGGTTTCGGCACAAGCGCTACCGCCCGCGCCGCCGAGCAGGGTTTTGTCGAAGCCCAATCCACGGCGACAACCCCGGCCCTGGTAATGCCTGGTATTAAATAGCTCTATCGTTTCGGTCTTCAGATAGCGGTGCCCCTCATAGGTGCCCCCGTTAAGCAGCATCTGCAGTATCCTAGCCAGCTCGTCGGCCGTGCTAAAGAGGCCCGCATGGCCCGACACACCTCCCATGGCATAAGCGTTTTCGTCATGCACCACACCCTGCACCAAACGGTTACGGTAGTGAGTGTCGTATTCCGTTGGAGCAATTTCTAGGCTGTCGATACCGTGTTCGGTAGGGTTGTAAAAGGTGCGGCAAAGCCCCATTGGCGAATAGAAATGCCTGCCAACAAAAATGTCCAGCCGCTGCCCCGACACATTCTGCACCAAGTCGCCCAGCAGCATAAATCCCAAATCGCTGTATACGTACTCATCGCTACCATTCAAAGGCGATGCAACCACCTGTTGCATAACGTCTTCGCACGGGTCCTCGGCGTCCTTGGCACTCTTCCAAAAGGCATCGAATGCCTTTAGCCTAGCCATGTGGCTCATTGCCTGACGGATGGTTATCCGAGCCTTGTCGGTGTGCTTGAGATACGGCAGATAACGGCTCAGCGGGTCGTCCAAGCGCACTTTGCCCGTTTCCACCAGCTTCATCACTGCTAGGGTTGTCGACACCATCTTGGTAACCGAGGCCAAGTCGTAAACCGTGTTCATGGTCACCTCGGGCGAGGCGGGGTCGTAGGTATAGTGGCCGTAGGCTTTCCTGTAGAGTAGCCGGCCATCCTTCAAGGCCAGCACTTGGCATCCTGGGTAAGCGCCTTTGGCAATGCCGTCGTTGACAATGCTGTCGATTGTTCCCTCTACCACTAGCCGAAGGGCCTGCACGATGGCCTCGCAACGCAGGCTGTCCGCTGCGCTAGGCACATGCCAACTATTGGGATGCAAATCCGCGCAGCCATGCTCGAATTTCTCGCGTAGCACGCGGCGGCATCGCATCTCTATCAGTTGTTTCAAATCGGGGTCGGCCTCTGCCGCTTCGCAAATGCGCCTAATAGCCTGAGGCACATCGGGCGGCAACAGCAAGATATCGCTCCCCGCCAGCAGGGCAGCCAACTCACCTTCGCCATTCTGGTAATATTTGGTCACGCCTTTCATGTCCAACCCGTCCGTGATAACCATTCCTTCGAACTTCATCCGCTTGCGTAGCAGTTCGCTCACTAGGTGGCTCGAGAGCGACGAGGGGCGGTTGGGCTCGTTTTCGTAGGCCTCGACTTGCAAGTGGGCGGTCATCACCCCCTGCACCCCGGCATCAATCAGTTGCTGGAAAGGGTAGAGGTCCACCGAATCCATATACTGGCGACTGTGGCTGATTACAGGCAAGTCGAAATGGCTGTCGGTCTTGGTGTCGCCATGCCCAGGAAAGTGCTTGGCCACAGCCATCACCCCTGTGCTCTGCAGCCCTTTCATGTATTGTATGCCCAGTTCGGCAACACGCTTGGGGTCGGCGCTAAAGGAGCGCGGCCCTATCACCGGATTGTCCGGGTTGCTGTTGACATCTACCACTGGGGCAAAATTGACCTGAATGCCCATATTCCTGCACTGCAGTCCAATCTCCCTTCCCATGTCATACAACAGGGTATCCATCTCGTGGGGCAACTGGCCGAACTCGGCATTCTTGGGGAAGGCGTAACAGTCCTTCAACCGCATTCCTAGCCCCCATTCGGCATCGATGCACACCAAAAGCGGCACCCGACTCACATACTGCAGGCGTTTGATTAACGGCAATGTCTTTTGGGCAGTGCCAACAAAAAAGCACACCCCGCCCACTTCCGTCTCACGGATAACCTGTTCAAACTCGCGTTGGGCTTTCCCCTCAAGGTCCAGCGGCACCCGAATCACCATCAGCTGCGCCACCTTTTGACTCAAAGTCATGTCCTTAATCATCGAGTCCACCCACAGGGTTCCCAAGCGCCTGTGGGAGGCTTCCCTTGCCGAGGCGAGCGAGCTTCGCATTTTTTTCATCTGTTTCATTCCCTGCACCTGACCATGGCAAACTGCCCCCATTAGCAGCAAAGCCGCGAGCAACACGGAAAATCTCTTCATTGTACCACTATTCATACTACCTTTTTTCGTCTTGGCTATTTCAACCAGTGCCTTGGGTTCAGCGCATCCTTGCCGCACCACACCTGAAAACTGAACTCCGATGTTTCCTCCCCACTGCTATGGACCGTGCCGATAGCCTGGCGGGCAGCGACCTTGGCGCCCTGCCCAACCGACACACTGCCTAGGCCCGCATAAACCGTCATGTAGGCGCCATGTCGTATGATAACGCCCTTGCTGCCGCCCGGGGTAGTAAAGACGCGGGCCACCTCGCCACCGTACACTGCGCTCACTGTGGCGCCCGCAGCGCAGTTCAGGTCGATGCCATAGTTGCGGTTCTGCCCGCCCGAGGAATGGGTGTAGACGCCGTATTCCCTTGCCACCGAACGGTAGTAGACAGGCCACGGCAAGCGTCCCTTGCTCTGCACAAAGTCGGCAGAAGCCGCGTCGCCGCGCACTTTTCCGCCACTCTTGTTGTTACCGCCTTCGCCCGAGCCGCCTGTCCGAGCCACCTCGGCGCTAATCAACTGCTGTATCTGGCTCTGCAACTGCTGTTTCTGCTTTTCCTTTTTAGCTATCTGCTGTTTGAGGCTCTTCTCGTCCTGTTGGCTCTGCTTGAGCTTCTTTTGTTGCTGACTCTGCTCGCGGGCAAGGGCCTCCTTCTGTTTCCGCTCTTGGCTAAGCAACGACGATTTCTCCTTCCGCTGGCGCTGTAGGTCCAGGCTCATGTCCTGGAACTGCACCTCCTTGCGGCGGATAGCCGTGGCCTGATGCTTGCGGTAGCGGGAGTATTCGTTAAAGTACTTCAACTTTAGGTAGCTGTAGTTGTAGGTTTCGTTGTCCAGCACCAAGGTGGTGGAGTTCAGGTTCTGCCTTAAGCCGTAGAGGGTGCGCACCACCTGGGCATACTCCATTTTCATGCTGTCTATCCGGTCGCGCACCACCCGCAACGAGTCCTCGGTCTTGGTTATCTGGCAATCCAGCACCCCCATCTGTTTGTTGATGTTGTTGATGAGGTTGTTGCGCTCCTTGATGCGCTTTTTGATTAGGTTAATCTGGCTTGCGGAGGCTTTGGTGGTCTTCTTGGCCTTGTTCAACTCATCGGAGAGGCGCGCTATCTCGCGCTCAATCCTTGCCTTGTCGCGCTCGAGCTGTTTCTTGGTCTGCGCCTGAGCCGCAGGGCACGCAAGCACCAGCGCCACCAAAACAACCAACATCCTGAACATCAGCTTATATCGGATAGTACAACTCATTTCTTCCAGCATATTTCCGTCTTGCAAAGATACAGAATTTTGGCAAATGCCAACAATGTTTTTTCCGCGCGCTACCATACCCCCGCGCGCCCACGGCCTTCTCCTCCCCGCTCAAGCAGTGGGTGCGCCCAGTGGCATTACTTGAAGTTGATTCGCCCTTGCGGCTTGTCGTAGGGCGCGGCAACTGTGCCGCCCAACTTGTTCACTATATATTCTTCCAGCATCTCCACATCGGTCTGCTGCGCCTGGCCAAGCACATCTTTGGAAGGGAAGCTTACGGCATCGCCACCCTCCACAAGCACATAGGCGCTGCCGGCAATAGTATAGGTATCTTCCAACTCCAATGGCTTTTGGCCTATGCGCACATTGCCCACGCGGTAAGCGCCCTCCACCCGTAGGAAACGGCCGTCGCCGTCCAGTTTCACGCCCGAAGGCACGGTCGTGTCGATGTCGAAGCTTAGCCCGCTTACCTGAGCAAAACAGCCTTCGGCCTTGGGGTACTCGCGCACGGCAGTCTCCAGGGCATTAAGCAGGTCCTGCCCCGTAACGCGGATGGCCACAATGCGGTTGGCGTAAGGGCACACGGCAAGGAGCTGGCCGCGCGCAATCTCGCCCGCAGGCACATTGGCCCTCACGCCGCCACCATTTGCCCAGCCGATGTCGGTGTTCATCCCCGCACGGAAGGCATCGGCCACCAAATCGCCTAAGTTGGTCTCGCCAAGGCGCACCACGCGCATGTCGCCCTCCTCGGCCACCAAGTCGCAACACGTGCTACCCACCCGGTGCTGACCCAATGCCTCAAAGCCAGCCTTAACAACCTTAAGCGTGTCGGCCACAGCCGCGCTAAAGCAACCAACCCTGCGCAAGCTATCCACCGACACCAGGCGGGTACGAACCTCGCCGGAGAGCACTGCCATGCCAATATACTGGAGCCGAGTGCCTGTGGAGGCAAGCGGAACCAGTTTGCCCTCGCTGTCGGCAATGCGTCGGCAGGGGATGACATGGTGGTCGTGAGCATCCAGAACCACATCCACCCCTTTCAGCCTGCCTACCACCTCCACCGAGGTGGGCACGCCGTCGCTATCGCCTAGGTGCGAAAGCAACACCACCACATCCGCCCCAGCTGCCCGTGCCATGTCCACCGACCGCTGCACGCAACCTGCTAGGAAGGTCCCGCTGAAGTTGTAAAGGCTCTGCCCGTCCTCGCCCCGAAAGGCTGTGGGCTGCGAGGTGTAGAGGGTGGTAGGAGTGGTAACGCCCACAAAGCCAACATTCAATCCATTGTATTGGCGAACAACGAATGGGGCAAACTCGAACGCCTCTGGGTTGGCGTTGAGCCTTAGGTTGCAACTGAGCATGGGGGCGCTAAGCTGTTGCTGCAACTCGCGCAACCTAGGCATCCCGTAATCGAACTCGTGGTTGCCCAAGGCCACTGCATCGTAGCCCACGGCGTTCATCATCCGCATGATATAGCCGCCCTTCGATGCCGACCCTATGGGGCCACCAAAGGAAAAGTCGCCCGACGAAACCACTGCCACAGCACAGCCCATCTGCTGCAGGCTGTCGCGCAAGCCCGCTATATAGGGGTAACCCTCTACGGCACAATGCACATCGTTGTCCACTAGCACAACCACATCGCCCGGTTGCTGGGCCCGCAAGCCCACCCACATCATCAAGGCAAGGGTGGCAACAAAAACTCTTTTCATCATCATCTTCTTCTTTAACAATCACTTATCCGCCGCACCTAGGTACGGCATAGGCATATTCCCATTTTCGGAATCTGCACCCCGACGCGCTTAATTTGTCGCATCTAGGTGCAGCTCCTTTTCCCCGCCCGCCTGGTGTATAGCTTGGTGCATAGCTTGGTGCACCAAAGCCGCTAGCCATGCTCCTCTTCTTCCGGCAAGGCGGCGGATTCTTCCGGCAAGGCGGCAGAGAGCATGCGCGGCGCACCGCTAGAGGGGGCTACTGCCAGTTCAGAATGCGCTTGAAGTCGTACTCCTCGGGATTGGGCAGATACTTGCGCGCACCCTCGTAGTCGGCAGGGGTGATGTAGTCCATTATGTCGTTCACGTACGAGAGCACCTTGTTGGAGTCGACATTCACCAGTCGGGGCGGAATCTTGCCAGTAACGGGATCCTGCAAATCCTTTAGATACAGAGGCGAAACATTGCCTTGATGGTCCACATACACCATGCAACCCGTGCAACCTTGATGGAAGAGCGTATGCACCCCCATGCCCATCTGCGAACAGTAAGTAAGGTCAAAGGCTATGGGCGTATGGCAACGGATTTCGTAGCCCACCTCTACCGGACGCGACTTTACCTTCAGGTTCAGCCGACTCATTTTCTTGTCCAGTATATCGTTCAGGATATGGGCCTTGGACACTTTGCCCAGTTCGGGGTGGCCATGCTCGTCGTAGCTAAAATGCACGCCACTGTTCTTGATTTCCTCCTCCGAGAGGCTGTGGAAGACGCCTTCCGAAATCATGGCAGCACCATAGTTGATGCCCATAATCTTGCGCTTTACAATGCAGGAAATCACCATGTTGATGATTTTATCGACGGTAATCTCGGTTTTGTTGAAAAACTCGGGAATCACCACCATCGGGTAGTGGCACGCCCCAGCAATGCCCAAAGCCAAATGCCCCGCGCTGCGGCCCATGGCAGAAACCACAAACCAATTCTCCGAGGTGCGGGCATCCTCCATAACAGCGCTACAGATAATTGCACCCTGTGCCTTGGCGCTGTTGTAGCCGAAGGTAGGCGAGCTGTTGGGCAACGGAAGGTCGTTGTCGATGGTCTTGGGCACATGGATGTTGGCAATGGGGTAATGCTTGCTTTCTAGGAATTTGGCAATGCGGTTGGCGGTTGAGGCGGTGTCGTCGCCGCCCACGGTAACCAGCAACTTGATGTTGTTTTCGGTAAAAAGGCTTAGGTTGAAGTGCTTCTCAAAGTCCTCGTCGGTGGGTTTAAAACGGCTCATTTTCAGCAAGCTGCCGCCTTTATTGAAGATTTCGTCCGCCACCACAAAGTCCAAGTCCTGCATGCGGGGCTCGGTGGTAAAAAGGGCGCTGTAGCCGCCATGCAACCCAATCACGCGGTACCCGTCGCGCAAGAAAGTCTTGGCCACAGAGGCTATCACGGTGTTCATTCCGGGGGCGGGACCGCCGCCACAAAGTATTGCGATGCTTTTCATAACGTATTATTATTTTATAGTTTACAATCAATCAATAGCACTCCTTTACAAATCAACAATGCACCTTTACAATCAATAGTGTTCCCTCTACAAATCAATAACACTCCTCCACAAACAATAGCGTTCCTCTACAAACAATAGCGCTCCTTTACAAACAATAGTGCCCCTCCACAAACAATAGCGCTCCTCCACAAACAGTAGCGCTCCTCTGCAAACAGTAGCGCTCCTCTACAAACAATAGCGCTCCTCTGCAAACAGTAGCACTCCTCCACAAACAATAGAGCTTCGCCTTGCGGCAAAACATTTTGCAAAGGTACGCTTTTTTCTACAATAAACAACATGTTTTGCCCCGTTGTTGTAGTCATGTGTAAGCCAAAAAACTACCAATCACCATATTACACGTTCATTTTTTCGTTCCGCGACCAATCTGTAGCCTATGCCAAGCAGCAGGCCCACATTGCTAATCTCTGCCACCGCCCACCAAAATAGCCGATGACTTGTTCTGGACTTCTGGACAACACTTCTGCCCAATATTTCTTGCATACAACAAAGCAATGCTTTCCAGCAATATATCTCCTCCTGGCAAAGGGCCGCAGAGCCTAGGCGAAGTGTAGGCGGGGTATGGGTGAGGTGTAGGTGAGGCATGGGTGAGGTATGGGTAAGGTCGCTTTTTTGTTTACCTTTTACTTAGGTTTCTTTTACCTTTTATTTACCTTTTATTTAGGTTAGGTAAACAAACGGTAAAAGAAAAGTAAAAGAAAGGTAAACAAACGGTAAACAAAAAAGCGGCCCTTCCCATACCTCACAGATAGGTTACGCCTTTCCTTCGGGCTGGTTGCAGCCTTGTTACCGAAAGCTCACATCGGCCCATGTACGGCCGCCACCACCCCTTACAGCGGGCCCGCACTCTGCGCCCAGGACTTTTCGCGCGGGCAATAGGTCCACAATGTTGCCTCATGCAAGCATCCGGCCCACAATATTACCTCGTGCGGGGTAAATTTCCCCCCAATATTACCTTATGCGTTTTTTTGTGCGAACAAATTACATCCAAGTATCACTAGTGCCTCTTAACAACTGTTAATATCTCAAAATAGCCTGATTTTGTACTATTATCGGCTCAAAAATCAAAACAGAGTTGGATTGCATTGGCCGTAGTTTCCTTCGTATCTGAAGGGATGAACAAGTCGAGCATATCCTCCTTGCAAAGTAAAGCACTGCTGAGGATGCGCATGACTTCCACGATGGGACGCTCCAAATGTAGGTCCTCTTCAATGATTCCAACAAGGCAATATGTGATAATTGCGATATGGATTTGCAAACGTACAGCATTGTCCGTCTCGCCCCAAAAGGTTTTGACTCGAAGGTGTTGTTTGATCCATTTGAAAAACAATTCAACTTGCCACCTATATCGGTAAAGTAATGCAATGTCTTTCGCCTCCAATTATAATACTCCCGGAATTTTAGACAACCGCATAGGTTGCAGAAAGAAAAAT
>CAZAAK010000072.1:0-11003 GCA_964483145.1 uncultured Bacteroidaceae bacterium | reverse complement strand
AATTTTTCTTTCTGCAACCTATGCGGTTGTCTAAAATTCCGGGAGTATTATATGTCCTCCATGGAGAGGTAGCCCACGATGCGTGCCGGCATCACGCACTCAGGAAAGGTGGAGTATTGGCAGACACTTAGGATATCCAAAGGGTCGCCATTGTTGGCTAAAGTTTTGTCTACAATGCCGTACTCAGTGGGGAAAGCCATTGCGGAATAGAGGACACGAACCAAGTGGATACGGTCATCGGATTCGTTGCGTTCGTACTTGTTTTTCCTACCCTAGGAGAATTTCGATAATAGCATCGGCTATGTAGTCTGTCGTAGGATGGAGTGTTTTAGTAAAAAAAAGAGACCTTTTGAAGGTCTCTTAGTACCGCATATCAGAGTCGAACTGATGATCTACTGCGTGAGAGGCAGTTGTCCTGGACCACTAGACGAATGCGGCATTTTGATTTGAAGTGATTTCCCTGTCGAAATCGGTTGCAAAGATACGACTTTTTTTTGATTCTCCAAACTTTCGTATGAAAAAAATCTGATTCTCTTTTACAATATGCTTGTACTATGGAAGTTATAAATATAATTTTTATGTTTGGAATAATATTTTAGTGCCTAATTATGACGTGATAGACATCATCTTTTTCTGAAAATTGGTTGTGTTTCGACTGTTTTCTGACTTTTGATATAAAAACGCCTCATCTTATTGAAATATAGCTAATAAGATGAGGCGCTGCCGATTTTTATGAATTGATAGACGAGGTGTCTTATGCCATATTGTGGAATACGTTTACGACATCATCGTCATTCTCTAAGCGCTCAATGAGTCCGTTGACATCCTCCTGTTGCTCCGGTGAGAGCTCGCGCATTGTGATAGGGATGCGCTCAAATTTAAATGATTTGATTTCAAAACCGTTGTCTTCCAAGTATTTTGATATTGGACCATAGTTCTTGAAATCGGCAAAGATATTGATTTCGTTGTCTTCCTCATCTAGGAATACTTCATCAATATCGCAGTCGATAAGTTCGAGCTCCAGTTCATTCATATCCACACCTTCTTTGTTAGCGACTACAAAGGAGCACTTGCGTTCAAAAAGGAAGTCGTTCATGCCCATGGTGCCCAGTTCGCCTTTGCCACGTACAAAAGCTGCTCGCAGATTGGCAACGGTGCGGGTGGGGTTGTCGGTGGCGGTTTCCACCACAAAAACGGTGCCGTGAGGGCCTTTGCCATCGTAGACTACTTCTTTGTATGCACTTTTGTCCTTCTCGGTGGCGCGTTTGATGGCGCGTTCCACGTTTTCCTTGGGCATACTCTCACTTTTTGCGGTGGCCATAAGCAGACGCAAGCGGAGGTTGCTTGAGGGGTCTGGACCGCTGGCGAGGACTGCCAATTCAATTTCTTTACCGATTTTGGTGAATGTGCGGGCCATGTGCTCCCAACGTTTCAATTTTCTTGCTTTGCGATATTCAAACGCTCTTCCCATAGTTGTAAAATAGTGGATTGTTTTTTTGGGTCAAGTCTTTCAAGTCAAAACCTATTTGTTCAATCCTTGTTTATTGATTATTATTTGTTTTGCTCTTGTTTGATTTAGAGACAATAGCCATGGCTTGGTTTTGTCTCTCGAATTTCAATTTTCTGAAAAGTGTTTCAATCCTTCCTTTAGGAACTCAATGCATTCTTCAAATGTTTTGAAGGTATGTTCTTCGGGAACAACAGCCGGAATGACATCAAGAGTTCTAAGCATGTACATCGGCTGAGTTTGGATGATGGTCATCAGTACCATGGTACCGTGCGACTGAATTTCTTTAATGGCGGTTTCCATGGCATAAAGCCCCGACTGGTCCATAAAACTGACCAATTTCATGCGGATAATCACCACTTTGGCATCTACCGGCACATCCTCCATGACCTCCTTGAATTTGGTGATAGAGCCAAAGAAGATGGGACCGTTTAGGCGTTGCACATAAATCTGCTTGCGCATCTCCTCTGTGAGTCCGATTTCATCCCCCCAAGGTTTACTCTTGTCGAAATTGGATTGGCCGGGGTCGGGAAGGCCTTTGTGCAGGTCGGTCTGGCTCATGGTGGTGGAGCTGTATCCGCCCTCTACCAAGTCGCTGGCGCGCTTCATAAACAACACGCAGGCAATGACCATGCCAATACCCACGGCGGTGAGCAAGTCGACAAATATGGTTACCAACAGCACAACAACCAATACCACGGCATCAGCTTTGGGGATTTTGAAGAGGTCCTTCAAACCTTTGAAGTCGATAATACCCCACCCAACGGTGATAAGGATACCAGCTAATACCGACAATGGTACATATTTAACTATACTGCCCAACCCCAAGAGTATGGCCAACAGGATGAGGGCGTGAATCATGCCGCTCAATTGGGTGCGGCCTCCGCTTTTGACGTTGACCACCGTGCGCATGGTGGCGCCTGCGCCGGGGATGCCGCAGAAAAATCCAGCAACGGCATTGCCAATGCCTTGGCCAATCAGTTCTTTGTTTGAGTTATGTTTGGTCTTAGTGATATTGTCGGCCACAACGGATGTGAGCAGGGTGTCAATGGAGCCCAAACCCGCTAGAGTGAGACCCGGAATGACAGAAGCCTTCAGTACGCCAATCCAGTTGATGCTAGCCATATCAATCTCGCCCTTCAAGAATACTGGTAAGGGAAGCCCTGATGGAATTTCACCAATGATGAGTTTTGGGTCGAGGTTGCAGAATAGAGAAATTACTGTCATCACAATCAGTGCCACCAATGTAGCGGGAACTTTTTTTGTAACTAATGGGAATAAATTGATGATAAGAACAGTGCCTAAACCTAGTAATAATGCCAACACCGAGATACCGCCAGCTATGGCGCTAGGTATGCCCGTCAATAGATTAAACATGCTACCCGAGCCTTTTAGACCCAACAATGGGTAGATCTGTTGGATGATAATGATGATGCCAATACCACTCATGAAGCCCGACAGGACCGGATAGGGAATATATCTGACATATTTTCCAATCTTGATGATGCCAAAAAGGATCTGGAAAAGACCACAGAAGATGCCTGCTAGCGACATGCTGACCAACACTGCTCCCAAGTTGCCGCCACTGCTTGCCCATGCACCTGCAATAAGGGAGGCGGAGACCACGGTCATTGGGCCGGTGGGACCACTAATTTGGCTATGGGTACCACCAAAGAGCGAGGCAAAGAATCCTAACATGATAGCCCCAACAATGCCCGCAAGAGCACCAAGCGAGGCGGCACTTGGAGAATCAATGCTACTGAAAGCCTGTATGCCGAAAGCTAAGGCAAGGGGTAGGGCGACAATGCCGGCTGTTACGCCGCCAAAAATGTCACCTTTGATGTTGTTGGTTTTAATAAATTTCATCTAATTAGTTGAGTGTGAGTTATTAATGCCGTTATATCAATAAAATAGAAACTTGCAAAGATAAGTTTTTTCGGAGGAATAACAAAAACGCATCTGCTCGCACAGGTGGCAAGCCTTCGGTCGATTAAAGCCTACACCATGTCAAACCTTAGGGCGGTCCAGCCTTGGCGTACTTTTTGTTGAACAAGGCGGAGGCCGAAACTTTCGGCATGATGCTGAAGCACTGGAACATCGCTTTCGTAGAAACCGCTTAGTAGCAAGGTTCCACCTTTGGTCAGTACATGGATATAGGCGGCCATGTCGTTAAGGAGGATATTGCGGTTTATGTTGGCAATAATTAAGTCGAACCGTTGGTTGGTTAAGAGACTTGCATCACCAATGCGTACATTCAGCTCCACCTTGTTGCGTTGGGCGTTTTCAATGGCGTTATTATAGGCCCATTCGTCTATGTCGATGGCTTCCACATAGGCAGCTCCGCGAATCTTGGCTAAAATGGCTAGCACAGCTGTTCCACAACCCATATCTAACACCTTGCGACTTTCCATATCCAACTCGGTGAGGTAGGAAAGCATCATGTAGGTGGTTTGGTGGTGGGCCGTTCCGAACGACATTTTAGGCTCAATCTCAATTTCATAATCCACATCTTGTCGGTGTTCGTGAAAGGGTGCGCGTACCCAAACCCGTTTGCCGCCTTCTGCCTCGATCAACACCGGTTTGTGTTGCTTTTCCCACTCCTCGTTCCAATTTTTGTCGGGCAGAGTCTCGAAGGTATATCTGCAAGATGTCATGTTGCTGATTTGTGCAAGTTGTTCCTTTAGCCATTTTTCGTCAAACAGGTCTTCTTGCACATAAGCCTTCAGTCCCGTAGGTGTTTCCACAAAACTGTCGTAGGGACCTTCATTGCCGAGGGCATCCACCAGCAAATCGCGGTAAGGATCATTCTGCTCTATGGTAATGGTAACTTCAATATATTTCATAGCTTATAATTTGATTTCGTTAAAGGAATATTCCACCCGCGTTAGGAAAAGCCCTTGTGGTGGCATGGAGATGCCAGCAGCGCAACGGTCCTTCCTCTCCACAATTTCGCGCAACCCGTCCAAAGAAAGTTTACCCCGGCCTACATCGAGGAGCGTACCTGTTACCGACCGCACCATATTGCGCAGAAATCGGTTGCTACGTATTGTAAATACCCACTCTTCGTCCCATTCCTCCCATTGCGCAATGCTGAGGTGACAGATATTGGTTTTTGTTTGCGTGTGCAATTTGGCAAAACTGGTAAAGTCCTCATAATCCATTAGCAGTTTAGCTCCTTCGTTCATCAACCCAATGTCGGGGCGATAATAGATGCGGCTATACAAGCCTTGTTTGAAAGGTAACCGTTTGTCGCTTACGTGGTATTGATAGGTGCGTGCCACTGCGTCAAATCGGGCGTGGGCATTCTCGTGTACGGCAAAAATCCTAAAGATAGCAATGTCAACTGGCAGAAAGCTATTCAATTGAAAGGTTAACTTGTCAGTATCTATTTCTGTACCGGTATTGAAATGGGCGTAGAAATCGCTAGCGTGCACACCCGAGTCTGTCCTTCCGCAGCCCACAACGTCGATAGGCTCCTTTAGCAGAGTGGTTAGTGCCTGTTCCAAGGTCTGCTGTACCGTGGGCAAGGCGGGTTGGGTTTGCCAGCCGCAATAGTTAGCACCGTTGTAGGCAAGGTGGATGAAGTACCGCATAGAATATCAGTTTTTTAGTGATGAAATTATTGGGGCAACTGTTGTGTTTGGTGCTGTGTTGCTAGTTGGCTTGTATGGGTCGGCTTTTACTTGTTGTACCAGTTGCCAGACCATCTGTTTGAGCTCTCCGACAAACTGATGCGCATCATATTTGTGGGCCTCTATTTCGCGCAATTTCTTCTCCCATTGACCTGTTAACTCAGCACTTTTTAGCAACTCGTTATGGATAAGACCAATCAGTTGTATGCCTGTATCGGTGGCAATCAGCGATTTGCGTTCTTTGCGTATATAGTTGCGCTTGAAGAGAGTCTCTATGATGGCGGCTCTAGTTGAGGGCCTACCGATGCCGTTTTCTTTGAGTGCATCGCGTAACTCTTCATTAGTTACATTTTTACCGGCAGTTTCCATAGCGCGTAGCAAGGTCGCTTCGGTATAGGGTTTTGGGGGTTGGGTCCATTTTTCGGTGAGGGTAGGGGTGTGGGGACCTCGCTCGCCTTTTTTGAATTCGGGCAGTGACTTTTCCTCCTTGGCATCAACCTCGTCATCCGCGACAGATTCTTTTTCTTTGGCGGCATGCCCCCAACTAAAGACATAGCGCCACCCTTGTTCCTGATTCTGTCTGCCGGTGGCCTTGAATTCCAATTTTTCCCTTTTTGGCTTGTCTTGGGTATTATCCTCCTCGGTTTCCACTTTTCCAGTCACTGTGGTGGTGGAAAATTTGCAGTCGGGGTAGAAAACAGCAATAAATCTTCTGGCAATCAAGTCATAGACTTTTTTTTCGTTGTAGCTCATATCACCATTGGCGGGATTCGTGCCAGTGGGTATGATGGCGTGGTGATCGGTTACCTTGGAGGAGTCGAACACTTTCTTGCTCTTCTTTAAAGTGGTACCCATCAATGGTTGGATTAGCGGCATGTATGGCGTCAATCCTTGCAAAATCTTAGGACATTTAGGGTAGATGTCATCGCTCAAAAAGGTGGTATCGACACGTGGATAGGTGGTGAATTTTTTCTCGTAGAGGCTTTGAATGTATTTGAGGGTCTCATCGGCCGAAAAAGAAAATTTTCGGTTGCATTCCACTTGCAAGCTGGTGAGGTCGAACAGACGTGGTGGTGCTTCGGTGCCATTTTTTTTGCTCACGCTGGTCACTTCAAAGTCGCGATCCTTAATCAAGTCAAAAGCTTTTCGACCCACCTCTTCGCTAACAATTCTGCCTTTGCTGTTGCTGGCATTTTCATCCTCTTCGCTTTGCTTGAGGGTGAAGAGGACGCTACGGTAGACGGTGGCTAGTACCCAATACTGCTCGGGTTTGAAATCTCGGATTTCCAACTGGCGATTAACAATCATTGCCAATGTGGGAGTTTGCACACGACCAATAGAAAGCACCTGACTTTGCCCCTGCCGATATTTAAGCGTATATAGGCGTGTGGCGTTCATGCCTAACAGCCAGTCGCCAATGGCGCGGCAGAGCCCAGCTTCGTAGAGTGACTGATAGTTGCTTTGTGGTTTCAAGTTGGCAAATCCCTCCCGAATTGCTTCGTCGGTCATGGAGGAAATCCATAGCCGCTTAACGGGGCATTTTGCCTGGGCACGCTGCATTACCCAGCGTTGGATGAGTTCTCCTTCTTGCCCAGCATCACCGCAGTTGATAATACTTTCAGCGGATTGCATCAAGCGCTCGATGGTGTGGAACTGCTTTTGGTAACCGTCATTATTGATAAGTTTTATACCAAAATGTTGCGGAATCATGGGAAGGTCGTCCAAATTCCACTGTTTCCACCAAGGCGTATAGTCTTGCGGTTCTTTGAGCGTACAGAGATGACCGAATGTCCACGTCACTTGGTAGCCATTACCCTCCATG
Organism: uncultured Bacteroidaceae bacterium; assembly: GCA_964483145.1. Classification (GTDB taxonomy): domain Bacteria; phylum Bacteroidota; class Bacteroidia; order Bacteroidales; family P3; genus Colimorpha. The sequence continues at coordinate 4,042 of CAZAAK010000072.1, read as the reverse complement.
TAGCCGTCATGGGAGGTGGTGGCTCCCAAAATCCGTGCAATATCTCGCCCTACTGATGGCTTTTCTGCAATACAAACAATCAATGTAAGTTAATGTTATTTGTTGTAATACTATTGTCTATGCCTATGTTTTAAAACTTTTTTACATTAGCAATGTGCGCGCCCATTCCAGCAATTAATGACCTCTAGTATGGGAGAGCATTCCTCCCCCCAAAAAAACGATATATTCACTTCACTTCTATCAAAAATGGCAATCTTGCTTGTATGGGTTCCATTTGGCTCCATTGTTCCAGTTCACTATAGAATGGAATAATGGCCTCAAGTCGGGCTTTGATTTCTTCTTCCTGTCCATCTTCTATCTGTTCCATCACTTGTTGCCAAAGGCTTTTTCCTTCTGGAAAAACTTTTGCCATACATTTTCCGTAGTCGATGCCGGCCTCTTTTGCGGCAATATTCATGGCTAGAGACAACCCGCCCAGGGTATCCACCAAGCCGATTTCCTTGGCTTGCAAGCCAGTCCACACTCGTCCGCGGGCGATGCTGTCCACGTAGGTGCGTCTCAGTCCACGACCGTCGGCCACGCGTTGCGTGAATGTGATGTAGAAATCTTCCACGTTGCGTTGCAGCATATTGCGGGCATCGGCGGTGAGCGGTCGGTATATAGAGAGTCCAGTGCTGTTTTTGTTGGTCATCACCGTGTCGGTGGTAATGCCCAATTTCTGGCGTAACAGGTTGCCCACTTCGGGTATGGTGGCAAAAACACCGATGCTACCTGTCAGGGTGGTGGGGTGTGCAACAATTTTGGTGCCGAAGCAACTAATTTCGTAGCCTGCACTTGCTGCTAGTCCGCTCATGGATATAACCACGGGCTTTACTTTTTTTGCTTCACGCACGGCATGGGTCATCGACTCCGAGGCCATTGCAGACCCTCCTGGGGAGTTTACTCGCAACACGATGGCTTTGACCCTTTTGTCGTTGGTAGCATCATTCAAGGCCGCCACGATATCATCGCCGTACACTGCTGTAGTTGCGCCGTTACTCTTGCCTGGCACTACATTGCCTTCGGCATAGATGAGGGCTATTAGGTCGGGTTTGTCTTGTTGCTTCTGCAAGTTGATGCTTTCGGCATAGCGGTTGGCTTTCACAATTTTGGCAACACCATAACGGCCATGTAGCATTGTCTTTATATCTTGGGAAAAGCAAAGTGTGTCCACTAAGCCTTCAGCCAAAGCCTCCTCGGGTAGGAATCCACTCAATTCATCGGCAATGGCATTGAGCTTTTCGGGGGTTATACGGCGGTTATTGGCCATGGTTTGCACGGCGTAGTCCCAAATGCTGTTGATGTATGAACGCACTTGTTCGCGGTTGGCATTGCTCATGTCGGTGCGTGTGTAGGTCTCGCCAGCACTCTTGTAGGAACAGATGGAGGGTCGGATCAGTTCCATGTGCACGCCTAGCTTGTCCAACAATCCTTTGTAGAAAATAGCCTCAGCACCCATACCTCGGAACTCGATGACTCCAGACGGGTGCACCGCCAGCAGGTCAGCACCGCTAGCTAGGAAGTATTCCGGTTGCGACATTATTTCGCCATATGCCATAATAGGTTTGTCGCAGTTGTCGCGGAAACGCACAAGGGCCTCCTGCAATTCTTCGGCCTGGGCCCAGCCCATATTACTGCCGCCCAAGTGTAGGTATAGTGCTTTGATGCGGGTATCGCTGGCTGCACTTTCAATAGCAGTTAACAACTGTTCGATACTGGTGCCACTCTTTTCGCCAAAGATGGATGCCAATTCATTGGGTTTACGTTCGTTTACGGCTTGGGTGAGGTCCAGCTCTACTGCCAAGTTGCTACCAGTGATGGGTGTATCATTCTCCAAACTGGAGGAGAGTGCAGAAGCTATCATGCCGAGGCAAACGACAAGCCCGGCTACGTTAATTACCACAAAGGCAATAATCATACCCGCGGCTGATGCTAGCATTGTTTTGCCAAAGTTTAGCGGTTTTTGTTCCTTAGTCGTTGTCATATACTATCTTTTCTCTATTTTTATCTACTGTCTCTTCCACTTTTCGTAAAGCGTTTCCTCTTTTCCGTTCTTCGTGTAGCTAAACTATGCGGGCAACCTGTTTTTTCGTCTTTTTCAGCTCATCCATTATTAGTTCTTTAGCTACGGAAAACTGTTTCCAAACAAACTGCAAAAGTAACAAAAAAACTCCACATAGGCGGAAAATGTTGGTTGCTGAATACGCAAAAGTGCGCACTACAGTGTAGGAACTCCTGTAGTGCACATCCTTTGCTGTGTTGCTACCATGCTTTAAATAGAACGTTGTGCTAGCTTCATCTGATTACCAACTTCTTTGTATGGGAGCCTTGTGGGCTGGAAATAGTAACGAAGTAGGTGCCGGAGGAGTACTTTTTTAGCGGAATGACGAGTTTTGATTCAGTGACCGGTATGGTGAGTAGGCGCCGTCCGGAGGCATCGGCGAAGGTTAGGATAGTGTTGCGGCTGAGGTTTTGTGGGTCGTCAATGGCGATGGTGACGCTAGTGCTAGCAGGGTTTGGGGTGAGGGTAAAGCGCAGTATGTCAGTTTGGTCTGGGCTATCGATGGAAAGTAGGGTGTCGAGTGCAAAGTGAGCGGTGAAGAGGGTGTCCTGCGTTACAAGAATAGTGCGGGGATTGTCCGTGATGCTATCTCCCCACCCAACGAACCGAGCGTTGGAGATGTTAGGGATGGCTCGCAAGGTGGCGTTATCGCCTTCGTAGTATGTACTGTCGCCCGTTACATGACCTAGGCTGTCGTTGTTGCTAGTGGTACTGACTTGGTACATGGGTAGGCCCTCAAAGTAAGCGGTGAAAGCGGTGTCCTGTGTTACTAGGATGGTGCGTGGGTTGTCGGTTACGCTGTCGTTCCAGTGGGTGAAGCGGAATCCGTGCTTGGCAACGGCTGTGATGGTCTGGTAAGAGGAGTCGGGATAGTAGGCACTATACAGACCCCTGCCTTGGGCGGTATCGGCTGAGGTTACTCCCACGAAGTGCTGCATGTCAACGATGGCACCGAATGGACCGTGACCTACTCGCCTATGGTCGTAGGTGTTAAAAAGCCAATACCATGGTCCATCAGGGGAATATCCTGAAGTTACGACACGATGAGGGTAGCGCATACCATAACGGTCTGTCATTCCCCATGTGAGATACCGAGTGGGAAAGTATTCATAGGTAAGGTGGTCGCTTCGTAGGATATTGCTGATGCAAGACCCGCCAATCCAGAACTCACCTTGTAAGGTGACAATCGTGTCAAACATTGCGCGGTAGAGGTGGCAATAGCCGTAGTTCTGCGAACCAAAGCGCCCGTCCTCAGTTTTCGTTAGGCACAGCATCTTGGGTTGAGCTGTATCCCAACGCGTTGTGGTTATGCGTGTTAGAAAACTAGCTGTATCCCATGAGCTGAGGGTATCGGTGTTCACCTTGGGGTTGGGAATGTAGAGGTAGAGGTGTTCCGGCAATTTTGAGTAGTGTAAATAAGGGTCGCCACTGGAGGTTTGCGAAACCATGGCCCAAAGACCTTTAATTCTGAGTGTGTCCTCTGTATATTGCTGGAATACTACGTATGGTCGTCCGGTAGGAGTATTGTCGTTGCCGTACCAAATGAAATGTACAGAATTAGGACTTCCCATAAGGACTAGGCTGTCGTCTGGGTTTAAATAGTATGTGGCAGTGTCGTACCATTCTGTGTAATAAAAATCGCGCTCCCTTTGTCCGCAAGGCAGTGTATCAATTGTTTGAGCATGCACTTCTGTCAGTAGCATGAGGACAGCAATGAGGGTAAAATATATTTTTTTCATAGCAAACAATGTTTTTAATCGTTAAAGTATTTTGAACAAATCCGGTTGGTTTCATACTTGGTGTCAAAGGATACCTCGGCAACGTCCCACTCGAACGCTATTTCTCTATATTTTATTTCCCACCCAGCTACCAGCATAGCGTTTGTAACTGTCTTGAATGTGTCATACTCGCGCCTGTTTTTGCTGAAACAGGACGAGTACC
>CAZAAK010000071.1:0-11431 GCA_964483145.1 uncultured Bacteroidaceae bacterium | reverse complement strand
AATTTTTCTTTCTGCAACCTATGCGGTTGTCTAAAATTCCGGGAGTATTATATACGACCAGAACAAATAATATCGAGCCACGGCATGTTTAAAATTGGTATCGCATGAAGTTATGACGGCTGAGTTATGCCAGGAAAAACAGATTTTGGTAACATTGTGGGGCAATAAACGAGGACAAAAAACGTTACATAGGTTTGGAACTATAAAAGCGCATCACGATGTTAGCACTACCCCCTATATTTCTTGACCTTGCCATCATCCTCGTTACTGCCGGAGTGATTACAGTAATTTTCAAATGGCTCAAGCAGCCTTTGGTGCTGGGCTACATTGTTGCCGGCTTTTTTATCGGGCCCTATTTCCCTTGGTTCCCAGGCATAAGCGACGACACCAACATTCATGTTTGGAGCGATATTGGCATTGTCTTCCTTATGTTTGCAATGGGATTGGAAATCAGCATCAAAAAACTGAAAAAGATAAGTGCCACCGATGCTGTGACAGCCCTTACCGAGCTAGCCGTAATGTTTGTGGCAGGTGACAGCATAGGACATATCCTAGGTTTGAGCGACATGAGCTGCATTTTTTTGGGGGCGATGTTGTCTATCTCTTCCACCACTGTTATCGTCAAGTCGTTTGAGGACTTGAAACTCAGTCAGCAGAAATTCACCAGTACCGTTCGTTCCATTTTGGTAGTGGAAGATTTGGTGGCCGTGTTGTTGCTAGTGGTCCTCTCCACGCTCAGCGTCAGCCAGCGTTTCGACGGGGCGCAGCTAGGCATCAGTATGGTCAAGTTGATTTTCTTCCTAATAGTTTGGTTTTCGTTTGGCATTTTTCTTATTCCGTCCTTTCTGAGATGGATGCGCAAATGGATGTCGGAGGAGACCCTGTGCATTGTTGCCGTGGGGCTTTGCTTTGGGATGGTAGTTTTTGCAGATTTTGCAGGTTTTTCCGCTGCGCTAGGAGCCTTTATGATGGGTGCCATTCTGGCAGAAACCATCGAAGCCGATGTTATCCACCGTATCATCACTCCCATCAAAGACCTCTTTGGGGCAGTTTTCTTTGTTTCGGTGGGCATGTTGGTCAACCCCGGAGTGTTGTTACACCAATGGTATTACATCCTTCTTATTGCCCTGGCGGTGGTGGTGCTCAAATCCTTCAGCGCCACTTTGGGCATTCTTTTGAGCGGTAAACCTCTCAAAGGTGCCATGCAGAGTGGTTTTTGCTTCTGCAACATTGGCGAGTTCAGCTTTATCATGGCGGGGCTAGGCTTGAGTTTTGGGGTCATTGACGAGAAACTCTATCCCGTTATTGTTTCTGTTGCCATCATCACCACCTTTGTAACGCCCTATATGATCAAGTGGGGCACACCTGCCTACGAAAAGTTCTACACCCGGATACCCGAAAAAGTCAAGCAACTGCTAGAGAAGTACAGCCGTTCCTCCCGAACACTAGGACACCGGAGCAAACTCACCGACCTCATCAAAAGGCAAATCATGGGCATTCTCTTCTATGGCATCATCATTGTGGCGCTTTCCTTGCTCAGTTTTGTACTACTCAAGCCCGCCCTCAACAACCTCTTTGACAGTTTGGGCATTTCGGGGATTTGGGGCAACTTGCTAGGGATGACATTAACATTGCTTGCAATGACCCCATTTTTGTGGGCGCTGACCGTAAAGGGGGTGAACAAAAGACTGATGGCCGAGATGTTGGAGATTGGCAGTAGTAGCCAAGTCATTGTGGTTCCACTGCTGTTGTTGCGCTATTTTGTAGCGCTTACCACAGTGGGGTGGGTGGTGTCGCGCTATATCCACATTGCGGCAGGCTTCTTGATAGTGATAGCCATCGTGGTTGTGTTGGTGAGTTTGGTATCCAAATCGGTGATTGGCTTCTACCATCGTATAGAGGATCGTTTTGTAAGCAACCTCAACTCGCGGCAGGCCCAAAGTTCATTTGCCATTCCCGAAGAGCTGGAGAGTAGTTTCTATATGGACAGTTGCACAGTAACGCCCTACTCGACTTGGGCAGGAAAGACATTACGCGAATGTGGCATTAGGGAGAGCTACGGCGTTAATGTGGTGAGTATTGAGCGCGCCGGTGTTATTTACGACCTGCCCAACAAAAAGACCCTTCTATTGCCAGGCGACAAGGTGACACTCATTGGCAATGAGGATCAGGTGTCGAAAGTGCGTAACCAAATCGCTGTGGAGGCCGATATGCTCATTCACGATCATAGCGACCACAACATCAACAATTACAGCCTGATTGTTCCAGAAGGGCATGCTTTGGTAGGGCGTCCCATCAGAGAAGCCAAGCTCATGGACATCTACAACGCTTTGGTCATCGGCATCAAACGAGGGGAGCAGACCATATTCAACCCCTCGGGCGACGAAACGTTCCAGGAAGGAGACCTGATAATGCTCATCTCGCCACAGAACATCGACATAGACGAGTTGCTCGACCACTATCTGGAGACCCTACAGCAATACGAATCCAAACAGAGCCAATTGGCCTCAACGGCACAACCTCAACCGACGGTTTGAAAATTCCGGTAGCTTGTTGGAGGAAATAGACCGTAGCACGGCATCTGCGCGCAAGAGAATATGAAAATTGGACCACAAGACGATATGAAACAAAAAATTCTGCTACTGCCATTGATTTTGGCAGGGCTGATTGCCACTGCACAAAACCAGCAGAACGACAAGGGATTTGAAATCTCCAAAAATTTGGAAATTTTCGCCAATGTATACAAAAGTCTCAACACCAACTATGTGGACGATGTCGACCCAGGCAAGACCATAAAGGTGGCCATCGATGCTATGCTCGCATCCATGGACCCATACACCAACTACTTTGCCGAGAGCGATATGGAGGATGTGAAGATGCAGGTATTGGGGCAGTATGGCGGAATTGGCGCACTGATTCACCAGCAGGGAGAAAGCATCTACATTGCCGAACCCTATGAGAGCCTGCCCGCAGACAAAGCGGGCATCCGCATCGGCGACCGAATTGTGGCCATTGATGGCACGAGTACGCGTGGCAAGAGTTCCACAGACGTCAGCAATGCCATGCGCGGGCAGGCCGGCACCACGGTAGTCCTGCGCTTGGAACGTGACGGTAAGGAGTTTGACGTAAGAATCACCCGGGGCGAAATCCGTTTGCCCAACGTGCCATACTACGGCATGGTGGAGGGGGGAATAGGTTATGTGCGGCTCGATGAGTTCACCCTAGATGCTGCCAAAAACGTGCGCGAAGCCTTCCACCTACTCAAACGCGAGCACCCCGACATGAAAGGCTTTGTACTTGACTTGCGGAATAACGGCGGAGGCTTGATGAACGAGGCTGTGGACATTGTGAACATTTGGGTAAAAAACAACGAACTGGTAGTAGAGACCAAAGGCAAGGTGGCTGCGAAGAACATCAAAAGCCGCACTTGCCATGAACCTGAGGACCTCAACATCCCTTTGGCAGTGCTCATCAATAGCGCCAGCGCCTCGGCCAGCGAAATTGTCAGTGGCAGCCTCCAGGACCTTGACCGTGCCGTAATTATTGGTGAGCGTTCGTATGGCAAAGGATTGGTGCAGAACATCCTGCCGATGCCCTACAACAGCCAAATGAAGGTGACAGTTGCCAAATACTTCATCCCTAGCGGCCGATGCATCCAGGCCATCGACTACAAGCACCGTGATGCCAATGGCCGCGCCACAAAGATACCTGACTCGCTTAGAACTGCTTTCCAGACCCGTGGTGGGCGCACCGTGTATGACGGTTTTGGCATTGAACCAGACATTGAGGTGGAGCATGAAGCCGGATCGTTGCTCTCGGTGGCACTATACAACCGCTTTTACTTTTTCAACTACGCCATGAAATTCCACCGCGAGCATCCCACTATTGCACCAGCGGGCGAGTTCAAGATTACCGACGAAACCTGGAACGACTTTGTCAACTACCTCTCCGACAAGACATATGAGTACAAAACCTATACTGAGAATTTGATTGCCGACTTGCGCCAAGTGGCCGATGAGGAGAACTACATAGACAACCTCAAGCAGCAAATCGACCAACTAGAGAAGACCTACAAGGACGCCAAAAAGGAAGACCTCAACCGAAACCGCGAAGAAATTAGCGAATTGCTCAGCGATGCCATTCTTCTGCACTACTATTACCGCAAAGGCTGCATCGAAGCCGCCATCAAATGTGATCCCGATGTCAAGAAAGCTGTGGAGATTCTCAGCGACACTACCGAGTACAATAAGATACTGGGCAGATAGGCCCCTCTCAACAAAATCGACCGACTGATTTTCCGTGCGTACCCGGATACATCGTACAATATACATTGCTCTGCTATGCCTACTGGCCGTTTCAATGACCACTTCGGTATTTTTCACCAATTTGGTGTGGGTGCTGTTGCTGGTCAATTGGATAGCACAATGGAACTGGCGCGAGAAGTTTGCCGGTTTCGGACGGAACTATCTCTTGCAGGCTTTTCTAGTACTTTTAGCGGTGCATTTGCTATGGCTCTTTGGAACCGACAACATCGCTTACGCCCTCTACGATCTGCAGAAAAAGTTACCACTGTTCTGCATTCCGTTGGTCATCCTCACCACCGCACCGCCTAACTCCAAAGAAGCGTTGGCAATTGGCATGTGCTACGCAAGCACAGTGCTGGTGGTTACTATTATTGGCGTGGTACGGTTTTTCACCATAGAGGACCTCCCCTACCGTCAAATTGTCCCATACATCTCCCACATTCGCTTTGGGTTAAACGTCTGCATGACGCTAGTTTTGTTCATTTGGGCAGCCTTCAAATTTCGCTGGCGGTGGGTCGGCCTGCTTGGTGCAGTGCTCTCGCTTTGGCTTGTTGCCTTCCTGATGCTGATACGTTCCTACACATCTTTTGCCATACTACTAGCCTACGCTGTGGTGTTGCCGCTGAGCTACCGCCACCGCATGGGCAAAGCGCTCCGAAACACAACATTTGCCTGTATTGCAGCATCTTTGTTGCTTGTCGCCGGGCTCTGCGTCCATTACTGCCACGACTACTACCACCTGCGCCCCCTTTCCACAGGAAACCCTGTAGCCGTTACCCCCAACGGCAACCCCTATCTGCACCTCGATGATGGCCTAATTGAGAACGGCAACTATGTCCACCGATATATCTGCCAAGAGGAAATGAGGCGCCAGTGGAATAAACGCAGCACGGTTTCCTTCGACTCCGTCACATCCACTGGCTGGCCGGTATATCCAACCCTACTGCGCTACCTCAACGGCATCGGAGTAACTAAAGATAGCCTAGGCATGACCCAACTGAACGAGAGCGACATTGCCGCCATCGAAAAAGGTATTGCCAACCCTGTTTACTTGCAAGCTGGTCCACGGAAGATGATTTATGTGCTCTGTTACGAGCTGGAGAACTACCGCTGTTTCCATAGCGTTCGAGATTTCAGCGTATTGCAGCGCATAGAGCTTTGGCGCAACGCCTTTGCCGTATTCTTGCAGCATCCGTTTTGGGGCGTTGGCACAGGCGATGTACCTGACCTTTGCCAAAGTCGGCTTGAGGCCACAGGCTCGGTTTTGGCCAAAACGGGAATGCACACTCATAGCCAGTACCTGAATTTTCTTTTGGCCTTTGGCATAGTGGGCTTTACCGTGATAACCACCTTCTTCGTCCGCGCCATTATCCGAACCCACAGTTGCCGGCGCATCCTTTTTACCGCCTTCCTCTGTACTGTGCTCATCTCCTTTATCAGCGAAGACACCTTGGAGACTTTGGCTGGCATCACCTTCACAGCTTTCTTCTTTGCAATTCTTTCTCTCCGGACACACTCCGACGCCCAACCTACATGACCACACACAAAAAAAACAACAATCTCCCCCAAAAAATGTACCACTACCATACCCTCAACAACGGTCTACGCATCGTCTTCCGACAAAACAACTCCAATGTAGTCTATGCAGGAGTATATATCAACGTAGGTTCCCGTAACGAGCAAACCGCAAATGAAGAAGGCCTCGCCCATTTTATTGAGCACTCCATTTTCAAGGGCACTGAACACCGGCGATGCTTTCATATCCGCAACCGCATCGATGGCGTTGGCGGTGAGCTAGACGCCTTCACAACCAAGGAGGAGACCTGCGTCTATGCCTCCGCCCTGACGCAACATTTGGAACGTTGTCTAGAGCTTTTTTCCGATATTCTCTTCCACTCTACCTTTCCAGATCAAGAGATTGAAAAAGAGAAAGATGTAGTTGCTGAGGAGATCAACCTCTATAAGGACTCTCCAGCAGAACTCATATACGACGACTTTGAAGAGATGATTTTCGGCCAACACCCTTTGGCCCACAATATCTTGGGCAGCAAGAAGAACGTCCGCCACTTCACCTCGTCTCAGCTTGCCGACTTTCTCCACCGCAACTATACACCGGACAAGATGGTCATTACGGTAGTGGGGAATGTGGAGTTTCGAAAACTGGTGTACCTGTGCGAAAAGTACTTTGCCAGCATTGGCAGCTGCGCGACCTCCGCCTGCCAGGTCCAAACTAACGCTCCTGACCCTGTATATCGACATTTCAACACCACCGTCAGCAAACGGACCCACCAAGTGCACCTGTTGGCTGGATGCCCGGCGCCATCTATCTACGATGGACGAAAAACAGCCTTTACCTTGCTAGGCAATATTTTGGGCGGACCGGCTATGAACTCACGCCTAAACGTATCGGTACGCGAAAACCAAGGTTTTTGCTACACTGTTGAGTCACAGTATGTGCCCTTTACGGATGCGGGGCTCTTCTATATCTATGCGGGGGTTGACAGTAATGCCGCCGAACGCAGCACCCAACTTATCTTTACCGAACTGCGCCGACTGCGCGAAAACCGGCTCACACCACGCCAATTGCGCGCCGCCCAGACTCAACTGATCGGGCAAATGGCTATCACCAACGACAATGGTCTTAGCGAGATGCAGAGCATCGGCAAAGCCTGCCTTAATTTCGACCACGCCGATACCCTAGAGGAGATGAACCGCGACATCCTCGCCGTCACTCCCGAGGAGCTACAGTCCATTGCCCAGGAGCTATTTGCCGAGGAGAACTTTAGCCTGCTGTACTTCAAATAATTGCCACTGTATTGTTTCAGAACTCAACCACCACGGCATGATACATTGGAGCGCCTGAACTAACCGTGAGGGTGGCGCCATCCTTACCTTGCTTGACACTGGCCTTGACACCGCTACCAGCGAAGGGTACTACTTTTTTGACGTCAAATGGGAAATCGAAAGAGGCTTTCCGTGTTGGCTCGGCAATAAGACAGATGGCATAGCGATGGCTACCGTCCTTGCTTTGTGTATAACGGATGCCGCCTTTGCTGTAGGGGGGGAGCGGACGTGTAGCATAGATGGCGCGGCCATTGACATCAAGCCAAGCACCAATCTCCTTCATGCGGCTGACAGCCTCCTCGGGTAGACGTCCCTGGGCATCGGGGCCCACATTGAGTAGCAGATTACCACCTTTGGCCACCACATCGCAAAGGATATGAATGAGTTGTGTGGTACTCTTGTAGTTATCGCCAGGCACATACGACCAACTGTTACCCATCGTCATGCAGGTCTCCCAAGGGTAGGTAGGCAGACTGTCGGGAATTTCTTTTTCGGGGGTGCGGTAGTTTTCGTAACGCCCCACCACCGAGCGGTCTACGACAATCAGGTCGGGGTTGCCGGAACGGGCAATGCTGACGAGTTTGTCCATGTCAATATCCTGCACCCGCTGATAACAGCCCAACCACGATTGGGTTTGGTCGTTGATGCTCCATTGAGGGCGTATCCAGCCACCATCGAGCCAAAGGATATCAATGTCACCATAATTGTGTGTGAGCTCATAGACTTGTTTGTGGGTAAAGGTTTTGAAAGCGTCCCAACGGTCGGGGTGCTCGTTGATGTCGTAATTAACATTACGGTCAGGGGTTGCCCATTCGTGAGCCCAGTAGTCGTCGTTATGCCAGTCGGCCTTGGAAAAATAAAGCCCAGTCCATAGTCCAGCCTCACGAAAAGCGTCCACAATGCTCTTGGTGATGTCGGGCTGGGCATTTCTGCTGTATGGGCAGTCGGGTCCGGTACAACTGTATTCGGTTTCATTGCTGTTGAACATACAAAAACCATCGTGGTGCTTGGTAGTAAAAATCATGTACTTCATGCCGGCAGCCTTGGCGGCAGCGGCCATCTGGGCAGGGCGGAACTGCGTGGGGTTAAAGGTATGGTTGAGGTTCCAATAGTCGCGCTTATATTGCTCGTATGCCGCCCCATTGCGGTCGATCCATGGCTCGTTGCAAATGCTCCACGACTCCACTACGCCCCACTGAGCATATATGCCCCAATGCATCATAAAACCGAACTTAAGATCCTGCCACTGGTCAATACGGTTTAGAATCACAGAATCCGTTTCCGCCTCCCGACTGCTTTGGGCAAATACCGAACCGGATGAAAACAAGAGAATTAAAATAGCCAAAAATGTATGTTTTTTCATTTTGCAAAGGTATTGTTTGTTTTGCAAAGGTACATGTTTTTTCTGAATCCGCACCCTAATGAACACCATATTTTTTTTCACCACATGCCTGCAAGCCGGCACTCTCCACCCCCTTCGGGAACAATCCAGCAGACCCGTAACCGGACATATCAAAAGTGGGGCAACGACACATAAGGGCAATGTAGGTTTGTAGCTGACACATTTTACTCGAATGACAGTAGCAAGGCTACTCACATGATGACGACCTAGAGCAAACAAATGCCGTGCATAGGATTTGCCTAGCACGGCATTATCAACAAATACTACTGTTGATCGGTTCAAAGCCCCATACCCAATCCAAAGAAAGGTCCGCCCACGGTGGTAGTGTTGTTGTTGGGACTAACATCGGTAAGGCCGTAGCTATAGCCGCCAAAAATGCGGAACTGCTTGTAGCTAAAGGTGGCACCACAAGTCAGAGCGGCATTGAAGGGCTTAAGATTACCCTGATTTTGGTCGAACCAGTCGTATTCTGTGCTACTACTGAAGCCCAGTACATTACCATCATATTTGGTCTTGCCACTGAAGTTGTAGGAGAACTTAGGTCCAATAAAGAGAGAAAGTCCCAAACCACCGGAAAGACGAAATGTATAGTTTAACAGAATGGGGATGTCAAGTCCGACAAGGGTGGAGGTGTGCTTGGCGCTAACAAGGCCGTAAAGACTGCTATTGCCAGTTTCTGTACCATAACGGAGTTGGGCACCAAGGGCAATATCAAGTGCACCACTGAGGTTGAGGTTGTAGGTGCCGCCCACAAAGACACTGTTAAGGGTAACCGTGGAGTTGCTACTGACCCAAGCTTCGGGGGCATAGCCAACATGGAGACTGACTTGTGCGCTAACCTTGCTAGCAAACAACACTCCAATAAGGAGTGCAACGATAATTAGACTTTTCTTCATTTTTTGTATCTATTAAAGTGTTGCATACTAAACGGCATTGAGGCTTATTTATTGTCGTGCAGAGTTCTTTTAGGACGACAAGGACTTTTTTTGTATTTTTGCAGCCCATTATTCTAGAACTTTCTGTTATGCAACGAACACTGGTAACGGCCGATAATGCCTCCGAAATGTTGCCCGAGGTAGACTCAGAAGGCCGTATAATTGGCAAAATGAGCCGCGCTGAAGCGCACTGCGGAACAAAGCGCTTGCACCCCGTAGTGCATCTGCACCTGTTCAATAGCCAGGGCGAACTCTACCTGCAACACCGCGCCACTTGGAAACAAGTGCAACCCGACAAATGGGACACAGCCACCGGCGGTCATCTGGGCTATGGCGAAACGCCCGAGCAGGCACTAAGGCGCGAAGTATTGGAGGAAATTGGGTTAAGACCGGACCAATACAGACCACGGCTACTGCACCGGTACACCTATGAAAGTGCTACCGAGCGGGAGCTGGTGTATGTGTACACAGCCACTTTCAACGGTACGCCGTTGCCTTCGCTCACCGAAACACAAGGTGGCCGGTTTTGGACGATAGAGGAACTTGCAGCGACCATAGGCAAAGGAGTTCTTACGCCGATGTTTGAGCAGGAGTTGATAAAAATGATGGGCACCGCCGATGGTGACGGAATTGCCAACAAAATTGACAGGTGCATATGGGAGCGATGTTGATGGAGATGATTGCTAAAACAAGGAAACAGGAGGAAACCGATTTTTTTAGTATCTTTGCAGTATTAAAAGCAACTAACTATAGGAGACCAAACATGCGCAAAGTACTAGCAATCATCATTATGGCCGTCACCACACTAACCTTGTCGGCACAAAGCAAATGGCAATACACATTCGGTTTGGGCGGAGAATACAAGTCGGGCAATGTCAACACCTTTACCTTCAACAATCAGGGCGGTATCGAGCGTAACGACAGCCTACTGGCCCTAGACGCCAACTACGCTATCGTTTACGGGCAGAAGGACCATGAGGAGTACGACAAAAGTTTGGCTGCCAACCTAACTTTCGACCTTTGGCAATATAGCCTTATTTCCCCTTTTGTAGCCGCCAACTACTACAACAACAAGTACAAGGGCTACGACTACAAAATGAGCTTTCTGGCGGGTGTCAAGTACAGGTTCTTTTGCAACAAAAAGTGTAACTACTCCGTCAGCGTAGCGTATGTATATGAGTATGTGGACTATTTCAGCACCAATACCACATTTTTGAAGCCACAAACCAGCCGCGTGTCACTGCGATTCAAGATGCGCCACAAAATCGGTAGTGGCCTCTCAATAAAGAACACCACCTTCTACATGCCCTCTGTGACCAACATTGGAGGCGACTACATTGTCACTAGCGTCACCAGCCTCTCTTCGCAACTGTCCCAACACCTTTTCTTGGATTTGAACTTCAACTACGAATACCATAGCCTTGTACCCGAGAATGTGCAGAATCAGGACATTATCACTTCGGTTACCCTCAAGATGAAGTTCTAGGAAGGGACCGCACCCTTTCTCAGATATTCGGCATCTTTCCCCCTGCCATAAAAGATTGGCACGCGTTATTCTTTGGTTTCCCCTACAGAAAGGCTCGCCTTCGCCCCAAAAAGGCTGAACGAACGTATCGACTCGCTCACAATGATGTCATAGACATAAAGTGCCCCACCTTTAGAGTATAGTCACTAGGCATTCCATACAACCCAAAATATGGCTCTGAAAGCATCTTGCGTAGCATCCGTATAACACAAGATGAAACCTTTTGACGATTCTATTTTCCTTTTGATGAGTACTTATAGCAGATAAGACGTTCTCCTCTCCGACAATTGACTTGGTTGTATGCACTGTCATTCCTGTTCGGTGAGAGTATCCGTTGTTTGACATCCTTGCTCTTGTTCTTTATGTGAGTATAGTACTCCCCATTTTTAGACAGGGTTAATATTCAGTTATACTCATTGTT
>CAZAAK010000070.1:0-11607 GCA_964483145.1 uncultured Bacteroidaceae bacterium | reverse complement strand
CTTCGGGCTGGGTATTTATGCTCTTTTGAGTTTTACCGGACAGCAATAAAAAAAATGTTTCCCTGCTCAATTTTGGGTGCAACAGTGTCAGCGTCCCCTGTGCCGGATGAAGCACTTTATATTCTTCCGACGGTTCACTTTTTCTTGCTTTTGGGCGGCGTAGTTGAGGGGTGCGGGTTGCATGCCCGTCAGGCATAAAGAAAGCGGAAGCTCTCCATCACGGCGAGCTCCCGCTTTTGGTTTGCAGCAGGTAGGCTATCTGTTGCGGTATTCAGCAATAATGCCGGAGACTTGATTGGGGGTAAGGCGTCCGTAGACCTTCTCTCCAATCATTGCTACCGGAGCTAGGCTGCAGGCACCCACGCAACGTAGGGTGCTGAGGGAGAACAGACCGTCGTCGGTGGTCTGCCCCTCGCCAATGCCCAGTTGGCGGCGGAACTCCTCTAGGAGCTTGTCGCTACCGCGAACGTGGCATGCTGTGCCAAGGCATATGTCAATGGGGTATTTGCCTTTGGGAGTCATGGTGAAGAATGAATAGAATGAAACGATTCCATACACCTTCGAAACAGGCATATTCAACTGTTTGGCGATGAACTCCTGGACCTCAGCGGGGAGATAGCCCAGTTTGCCTTGCACGCCGTGCAACACATGGATTACGTTGCTGGCAGAGTTGCCGTTGGCCTCGCAGACATCTATGATAATCTGCTTGTTAGTGTCGTTCAGCTCAAATTTACACATAGCTTTCTCTTGTTATTAAAGTCCATAATTCTTTTTCGACTTGTCAAAATAGTGGGTATGCAACAGCTTGTGTGCCTTTTCGCTGCACGGCTTGCCCAAGTACTCTTTGTAGAGTTGCTGTATGTAGGGGTTCTCGTGCGATTTGCGGATAGGCATGCTGGCGTCCTCTTCGTAGATGGCGTTGAGCCGCTTCTCGACTTTGGAGAAGTCGCCGTGGTGGTAGGGCTGGCCGGCGCCGCCTACGCAACCGCCGGGGCAGGCCATGATTTCGATGGCGTGGAAGAACTCCTCGCCCTTGCGCACCTTGTCGAGCAGCTTGCGGGCATTGCCCAACCCGTGGGCGATGCCAATGCGGATAGGGGTGCCGTCGAAGTCGACAGTGGCTTCGCGCACACCGCTAAGGCCGCGCAACTGGTTGAAGTCGACCTTGCCCAAAGTCTTCTTGGTGTAAAGCTCATAAGCCGTGCGGGTGGCAGCTTCGATAACGCCACCGGTGGCGCCAAAAATGGCAGCAGCGCCGGTGCTGTCGCCAAGCGGACGGTCGAAATTGCTGTCGGGCAATTTGTCGAACTCTATGCCAAGGTAGCGTATCATGTCGGCCAGCTCGCGGGTGGTGAGCGAAATGTCCACGTCGGGGTTGCCGTTGACCTTAAATTCGTCGCGCTGACACTCGTACTTCTTGGCTACGCAAGGCATAATGGCCACCACTACCAAGTCTTCGCGGTTGATGCCAAGCTTCTCGGCCCAATAGTTTTTGGCAATGGCGCCAAACATCATCATGGGGCTCTTGGCGGTGGAGGGCACGTCCAGCATATCGGGGTAGTAGGTCTCAAAGAAGTTGACCCAGCCGGGGCAACACGATGTCATGATAGGCAGGCGCACCGATTTGTCGCCAGCTTGGTAACGGGCGATGCGGTCGAGCATTTCGGTACCCTCTTCCATAATGGTCAGGTCGGCAGCAAAGTCGGTGTCGAACACATAGTCAAAGCCTAGTTGGCGCAAGGCGGTGACCATCTTTCCGGTGACGCGCGAGCCGGGCTCCATGCCAAACTCCTCGCCAATGGCCACGCGCACGGCGGGAGCCGTCTGCACGATGACGGTTTTCTTGGGGTTGTTCAGGGCCTTCATCACGTCGCGGGTGTTGTCAACCTCGCTCAAGGCTCCCACGGGGCAAGCCTGGACGCACTGGCCGCACATGACGCAGGTGCTGTCCTCTAGCTTCTGCTCAAAGGCGGTGCTTACCACGGCCTCAAAGCCGCGGTTGATGCCGGAGAGCGCGCCAACAGTCTGCATCTGGTTGCATACCGTCTCGCAACGGCGGCACATGATGCACTTGTTCATATCGCGGATGATGGCGGGGGAAACGTCCTTCTTGTAAGTGGACTGCGAGCCGCTGTAGGTGATTTCGCGCAGGCCAAGGTCCAAGGCCAACTTCTGCAGCTCGCATTTGCCGGCCTGCGGGCAAACTAGGCAGTCGGCCGGGTGGTCGGAGAGCAAAAGGTCCACCACAGTGCGGCGGGCCATTATCACGCGCAAGGTGTGGGTGTGGACGACCATGCCCTCTTTGCACTCGGTGTAGCAGGAGGGGACAAGGTTCTTGCTGCCCTCTACCTCTACAACGCATACACGGCAGGAACCGGGCTTGTTTTCAATGCCCTGACCTTCCAGTTTGTAGTGGCAGAGCGTGGGAATTGCTATACCGATGCTTTTGGCAGCCTCCAAAATGGTGGTACCTTTGGGGACTTGCAGAAAATGGTCATCGATTGTTAGGGCTATCATTGTTTCCATTGCTTCTCTTATCTGATTTGAATAGCGTTGAACTTACATTTAGTAACACACGTGCCGCACTTGATGCAGGTCTCCTGATCGATGGTGTGGGGCATTTTGCGCTCGCCAGAGATGGCCTCCACTGGGCAGTTGCGGGCGCAGGCGCCGCAGCCGATGCAGACGGCCTTGTTGATTTCGTAGCGAATCAGGTCCTTGCACACGCCGGCACGGCATTTCTTGTCCACTACGTGCTCCACATATTCGTCCCAGAAATTGTCAAGGGTGGAGAGGATGGGGTTGGGCGAGGACTGGCCGAGGCCGCAGAGGGCGGTGTCCTTGATGTTGATGGAAAGGTTGCGCAACTTTTCCAAATCCTCCATGGTGCCTTTGCCCTTGGTAATCTTGTCCAGCATTTCGGCCAGGCGCTTGTTGCCAATGCGGCAGGGATTGCACTTGCCGCAGGACTCGGGCACGGTGAAGTCGAGGTAGAATTTGGCAATGGAGACCATGCAAGAGGTCTCGTCCATGATAACCATGCCGCCCGAACCCATCATTGAGCCGGCAGCAGTGAGGGATTTGTAGTCGATAGGAATGTCCAAGTGCTTCTCGGTGAGGCAGCCGCCGGAAGGCCCGCCAGTCTGCACGGCCTTGAACTTCTTGCCGTCCTTGATGCCGCCGCCAATCTCGTAGATAATCTCGCGCAGGGTGGTGCCCATCGGAACCTCAATCAAGCCCACGTTGTTCACCTGGCCTGCCAAAGCAAACACCTTGGTGCCTTTGGAGTTGGCTGTGCCAATGCTGCTGAACCATTCGGCACCCTTGCGGATGATGATGGGGATGTTGGCGTAGGTCTCCACATTGTTGACGTTGGTGGGCTTTTGGTTGTAGCCTTTCTCGGAGGTTCGTGGGGGCTTGTAAGTGGGCTCGCCGCGCTTGCCCTCCATCGAGTGAATCAAGGCTGTGGCTTCGCCGCAGACAAATGCACCTGCTCCGTAGCGCAGCTCGATGTCAAAGTTAAAGCCCGAACCCAAGATATTCTCGCCCAGCAGGCCGTATTCTTTGGCTTGGGCAATGGCCACGTGCAACCGGTGCACCGCCATGGGGTACTCCGCGCGGATGTAGATAAGGCCCTTGTCGGCGCCTACGGCATATCCGCCAATGGCCATGGCCTCAAGCACCGAGTGGGGGTCACCCTCCAAAATGGAGCGGTCCATAAAAGCCCCTGGGTCGCCCTCGTCGGCATTGCAGACCATGTACTTCTGGTCGCCTTTGGCGCGGGCAGTGGCGGCCCATTTTTTGCCTGTGGGGAATCCTGCACCGCCTCGGCCGCCCAAACCCGACTCGGTGACAATCTCAATCACCTTCTCGGGGGTGTAGTCGGTCAGGCATTTGGCTAGGGCCAAGTAACCCTCGCAAGCAATGTATTCCTCAATGTTTTCGGCATCTATCACGCCGCAGTTGCGCAAGGCAATGCGCATCTGTTTCTTGTAAAAACCAATGTTTTCGGACTCTTCGATGGTCTCATCGGTATCCGGGTCGGTGTAGAGGAGGTGCTCCACGCGGTTGCCGTTGATGATGTGGGTCTCAATGATGTCCTCCACATCTTCTGCTTCCACTCGGGTGTAGAAGGTGTTGTCGGGCATAATCTTGACAATGGGGCCTCTCTCGCAGAAACCAAAGCAGCCCGTGCGGACTACCTTGACCTTGTCCTGAAGCCCGTGGGCTTCAATGGACTTGCGTAGGTTCTCAATGATAGGAACGCTGCCGGAGGCGGCACAACCTGTATCACCACAGACTAAGATGGTTTTGGTGCCGGAAGAGCGTTTGGGCCCCTTGCGGTCGGCCATGATTGGCTGGGAAGCCTCATACAGGGCTTGCAAATCGGCCAATGATTTCAGTTTTGCCATGTTGTCTTTGTGTTTTTATGAAGGATTAATAACATGCAATATACCGCAACATCTTTGTGCAGAATAATTTGCACAAAGAGTGCGCACTTTTGTCATAACGAGCAAAGATACGAAAAAAAAGTATATCAGCAAGTTTTCTATTGCTTTTTCTGCCCAAAACAACGTTTTGCGGTTCGTGTGAGGGGCGGGACCATCCGCCCACAGGGGGCAGAATGCCCGCAACCGGCTGCGCCCAACCCCTGGCAGTGCTGGCCCACGGCAGGCTCGCGCTGGTGCCTACGGTATGCAAGGCGTTGCCCAAGGCCTTGGAGGCACGTGCCGAGGCCGCCCTACCTCTCTTGTGAGCCTCTACAACTCCCCGCAGATGAGGAAGTCCTTCATCAGCTCCCGGTACCACGCCGAGCGTGTCCGGTCGCTGTTGCGCATGCAGCATTTCTCTTCCCGCACCTGGCACTCATCGCCCTTTTTCAGCACCAGCACATACCGTTTGGGCCCCTTTTCGGGTACGGTCCGTATGGCGTATTTGCGGCAAAGGGCAAGCCCCGCCTTGCGGCAGAGACCCAAAAAGTCCTGTAGCACCTCGGGCGGGATGCACACCGAAAGCAGTCCCCCTTCCGCCAACAACCGCCAAGCCCCTCCAACAAGGGTGGGAAATGGCAGCGAAGAGGTGTGGCGGGCTCGGCTTCGGCCGAGGTTGGGGCATTCTAGGCTGCGGTCGAAATAAGGCGGATTGCAGACAATGCTGTCGAATTGCTCGCCTTGGTATGCTTCCTCAAAGTCCTGCAGCGAGGTATGCTCCAGCCTGATGCGTCCGCTCCACGGCGATAGGGCAAAGTTCAGCCGGGCATCCGTCACGGCATCTTGGTCAATTTCTATGGCGGTAATCTGCGCCTCGGGGCAGCGCTGTGCCAGCATCAGTGCGAGCACCCCCGTGCCGGTGCCGATGTCCAGGATGCGGCTCCCCTCGGCACACAGGGCCCCCAACAGGTCGCTGTCGGTGCCCACTTTCATGGCAGCATGGCCCTGGTGGATATCGAATTGCTGGAAGTGGAAGACGGAGGAGGACATACTTTAATCGATTGCCGAGCAGCTAGTTAGTCCCGCTTTTGGATGCTAGCTGTGGCTTGCAAAGGTACGTTTTTTTTCTTTCAAAGGCACGTTTCTCTCCCTCAAAGCTGCGTTTTTTTCACTCTCAAAGCTAGGTTTCACTCCCTCAAAGCTAGTTTTTTTTCGCTCTCAAAGCTGCGTTTCTTTTACTCTCAAAGCTAGGTTTCACTCCCTCAAAGCTAGGTTTTTTTACTCTTAAAGCTAGGTTTTTTTCGCTCTCTTATTTTCCTCAACGGGATGTTATTTCCTCTCTCCGAACTTTTCCGAGTCCATTTTGTTCCGTGCGAAAGGTTTCGTCCAAACGGGTGCCAGCCTTGGGCTTGTGTGGCGGGGCTCGTCTTCGCCCCAAAAGCTTTTGCCGAAGCCCAGCGCGCAACAGAAAACCTTGTCCGCCTCCAGGCTGCACCCGGGCCCTAGCCAAACCGTGAGGGTATGGAAGCGTCGTTGAAGGGTCGCTCTTTTGTTTACCTTTTGTTTACCTTTCTTTTTCTTTTTGTTTACCTTTTGTTTACCTAACCTAAATAAAAGGTAAAAGAAACGTAAAAGAAACCTAAACAAAAGGTAAACAAAAGAGTGACGTTAGTGTTACCCTACCCTGGAGTCACCCATAGCTGTGTGGTAGCCCTCGGCGTAGCATTCCTTGCTGTGCCACACTGTTTTTGCAAGTCGAATGTAAGTTTTTTGGGGGGCGTATAAAGGTTTTGGGGGCGTATAAAGGCTTTCGTTGGTTGTGGAGTGTGCAAATTTCGATGGGCGCACGCCATGCGTGCAGTAGTGTTGCGGCAAAAATTTTGAGTGCTTGCAGCCTGCGCGAGGGTTATAGTTGCCGCCTCAGCTAGGCAAAGTATGGGCGAATTATGGGTGCTTGCGCTATGGGTTGTGGGTGCTTGCGCTGTGCTAGCGGCTGAGGGCAGGGAGGGTGGCTGCGGTGGGGGGAAAGAGAGTTTTTTGGGTGCGGTAACGGCGCGCGTGTGGTGGAGGGGGAGGAGAGTTTTTTTTGTGTGGTAAGGAGAGTTTTTTTGCGTGGTATTTTGTGTGGTAAGGAGAGTTTTTTTGCGTGGTAAGATGGCGCGTGTGGCAAAAAATATGTATATTTGCAAATCAAAAATAAAGTAATATTTAATACATATATTTGATATGCAAAGAGATACTCAAATTTTCGACCTCATCCAAAAGGAGAGGGAACGTCAGACCAAGGGCATCGAGTTGATTGCCTCCGAGAATTTTGTAAGTGATCAGGTGATGGAGGCTATGGGCTCTGTCATGACCAACAAATATGCCGAGGGTTATCCCGGAAAGCGTTACTACGGCGGTTGCCAGGTGGTTGACCAGAGTGAGACCATTGCCATTGAGCGTGCCAAGAAGCTCTACGGCGCCGAATGGGCCAATGTGCAGCCCCACAGCGGTGCCCAGGCCAACATGGCCGTCTTTATGGCTTGCTTGAAGGCTGGCGACACCTTCATGGGCATGAATCTGGACCATGGCGGCCACCTCAGCCACGGCAGCCCCGTCAACTTCAGCGGCTTGATGTTCCATGTGGTGGACTACGGCGTGAAGGAATCGACCGGCACCATCGACTACGAACAGATGGAGCAGCGCGCCCTAGAGCACAAGCCCAAGCTGATTATTGGGGGCGGCTCGGCATATAGCCGCGACATCGACTGGGAGCGCATGCGCGCTATCGCCGACAAATGCGGTGCCATCCTGATGGGCGACATCAGCCACCCCAGCGGCTTGATTGCCAAGGGTCACTTGAACAATGCCGTGAAGTATTGCCACATTGTCACCACCACCACCCACAAGACCCTCCGCGGACCTCGCGGCGGCATGATTCTGCTTGGCAAGGACTTTGAGAACCCCTGGGGCAAGACCACTCCCAAGGGCCAGATTAAGATGATGAGCGCCCTGCTCGATAGCGCCGTCTTCCCCGGCACGCAGGGTGGCCCGCTGGAGCACGTGATTGCTGCCAAGGCCGTTGCCCTGGGCGAGGCTTTGACCGACGACTACGACCGCTACATCGTGCAGGTGATGAAGAACGCCCGCACCATGGCTGAGTGCTTTGTGGAGAAGGGCTATAAGGTCATCTCCGGCGGTACGGACAACCACTTGATGCTCATCGACTTGCGCACCAAGTTCCCCGATATGACTGGTAAGGAAGCCGAGAACGCCCTGGTGGCCGCCGACATCACCATCAACAAGAACATGGTCCCCTTTGACAGCCGCAGCGCCTTCAAGACCTCCGGTTTGCGCGTTGGCACCCCCGCCATCACCACTCGTGGCTTGAAAGAGAACGATATGAAGGAAATTGTTGAGCTTATCGACAACGTCCTCAACCACCACACCGACGAGAAGGTGATTGCCCAAACCCGCGGTATCGTCAACGAGATGATGCAGAACCGCCCGCTCTTTGCGTGGTAGCAGTTGGCAGAAGATAAAGAGGGGGTCGCTACGCACAGTGGCCCCCTTGTTTTTGTGTGTTTGCCGCCAGAGGGTTGCGGCCGCTGGTGGCGGAGTGTAGCATTTAGGAAGGGCCGCCGACAAGTGATTACGGAAAAAAGCAACAGTAGATGAACATTCTTGTAACCGGAGGGGCCGGGTTTATAGGTTCCCACACATTGATAGAACTTTACGCTGCAGGCCACACCGCTGTGGTGGTGGACAACCTGAGCAACTCCAACCCCGAGTCGTTGCGCCGAGTGGCCAAGATTGCGGGGGTGGAGGCGATTTCCTTTTTTGAGTTGGACATCCGCGACCGCGAGGGGCTCGACAGGCTGATGGAGCGTCACCACTTCGACGCCTGCATCCATTTTGCTGGGCTCAAGGCGGTGGGCGAGAGCGTGGCAAAACCCTGGGAGTACTACCAAAACAACATCGGCGGCACCCTTACCCTAGTGGATGCGATGCGCCGGCACGGCTGCAAGAACATCATCTTTTCCTCCAGCGCCACGGTGTACGGCGACCCCGCCGAGATACCCATCACCGAGCAGTGCCCCAAGGGGCGGTGCACCAATCCCTACGGCTGGACCAAGAGCATGCTCGAGCAGGTGCTGACGGACATGCAAAAGGCCGATGCGGAGTGGAACGTGGTGTTGCTGCGCTATTTCAACCCCGTGGGGGCGCACCCCAGCGGGCTTATTGGCGAGAATCCCAATGGCATCCCCAACAACCTCATGCCCTACATCACTCAGGTGGCAGTGGGCAAACGCCCCGAGCTTGGCGTCTTTGGCAACGACTACGACACCCCCGACGGGACGGGCGTGCGCGACTACATCCATGTGGTGGACCTTGCCAAGGGGCACGTTTGCGCGCTCAAGGCCATCAGCCGCGGGTGCGGCTTGGAGGTTTATAACCTTGGCACGGGCCACGGCTACAGCGTGTTGGATATGGTGCAGGCCTTTGTTCGGGTGAACAAGGTGGCAGTGCCCTACAGCATCAAGCCCCGCCGCGAGGGCGATATAGCCACCTGCTACAGCAACCCTGCCAAGGCCGAAAAGGAGCTTGGGTGGAAGGCGCAGTATGGCATAGAGGAGATGGTGCGCGATGCGTGGCACTGGCAGAAACTTAACCCGGAAGGCTTTTAGCCTTTGCTTTTTGGAGTTAGCCACCGCTTTTTTGGAATTAGCCACTGTTTTTTGGAATTTGGAAGTGTGAAAAAATATCTGTTTGCTGTCCTTAGGCTGTACCTTGCCTTTCTGCTGGTTTTTGTGCTGCAGAAGTTGTTTTTTTGGGCCCTGAACGCCTCCTATGCGGGGGGGATTACGTTTGTTGACGTGTTGCAGGTGCTTTGGCATGGGCTGCGGCTCGATGTGGTGGCAACGTCCTACCTGATGGCAGTGCCGCTGCTGGTGATGGCGGTGGCAGTGCATGCCAAGCGGGCCCGCCTGCGCAACTGGCTGACGTGGTGGTTTGTGCCGGCGAGTGTGCTGGTGGCTTTGGCCTTTTTGGCAGATGCGGTGCTGTACAACTTTTGGGGCGCCAAACTCGATGCTGCCGACTTTATTTACGCCCAAAACCCCAAGGATCTTTTTGCCAGCCTCCCCTGGTGGGCCGCCCTGCTAGCTTTGGCGGCATGGGCCTTGCTGGCATTGGGGCAGGTATTGCTGCTGCGGTGGGCAGTGCCCAAAGCAATGCCTCGGCTGAGGCACAAATGGCTGGGTACTGTGGTGGCGGTGCTGCTGCTGGGGGTCGACTTCTTGGGCATGCGAGGCGGCGTGCAGGAGTCCACGGCCAACCCAAGCTATGCCTATTTCTCGCAGAATCAGTTCCTCAACCATGCAGCGCTTAACCCGGCATTCAATATCCTGCACTCGATGAGCAAGAGCGAGGACCTCGCGCGCGAATTTGCCTTTTACCCCTCCGAGGAGCTCGAGCGCCTCACTGCCGGCGTCTACGACAGCTACCCCGACATTGCCGACACCCTGCTTGCCACGCAGCGGCCCAACATCGTGTTGCTTATATGGGAGGGCGGCGGCAACCTTGTTACTGCCAACGACACCATTGCCCCTTACTTCAACCGCCTCAAGGGCGAGGGGGTCTATTTCTCGCACTGCTACGCCAACAATTTCCGCACCGACCGAGGGTTGGTTTCGCTGCTCGACGGCTGGCCGGGCTTGCCCACCACGTCGGTGATGAAGATGAGCGGCCGCTGCCGGAATCTGCCCTCCATAGCCAAGCACTTGGGCGCCGAGGGCTACCACAGCGCGTTCTACTATGGGGGCGACATCGACTTCACCAATATGCGGGGCTACCTCTTTGAAACTGGTTACGAGCAGGTTACGGGGGGCGAAAACTATGCTTGGGCCCCCAATCAGGGCAAGTGGGGCGCCGACGATGAGTATCTGCTCACCCTTGCCCCCAACGAGTTGCCCCCAAGTCCGTTCTTTGCCACTTACCTCACCCTCAGCAGCCACGAGCCGTGGGAGGTGCCTTACCACCGGCTGGCGGAGGGCAAGGCCAACAGCTTTGTCTACACCGACTCCTGCATCTACGCCTTTGTGCAGCAGCTCAAGCAGAGCGGGGTGTGGGACAGCCTGCTAATGATTGTTGTGCCCGACCACGGGGTGGACTACGGCGGGCAACACACCTACAGCGTGGCGGCGTCGCGCATACCGGTGCTGTGGCTGGGAGGCGCGGTGAAGTCGGCTAAGGTGGTGGACAAGATGATGAACCAAAGCGACTTGGCTACCACCCTCATGGCGCAGCTGGGCATCGAGGCGAGCGACTTTGTGTTCAGCCGCAATGTGCTCAGCGCCCGCTACCGCCCCACGCTGATGATGCATGCCTACAAGAACGGCCTCAACCTTATCGACACCACCGGCAGCACTCGTTTCGACCTAGTGAACGGTCAGGTGCTCCCCGCCGAACCGCTCCACCGCCCCGATGCCACGGAGATGGCAAAGGCGCTGCTGCAGCTAGTCTACTGCCGCACCGCGCAGCTATAATAGGCGGCGCTTTGCGGGGGAGGCACTCCACAATTTTTACAGGCACATAGCCCAACAGGGCGTTCCTCCCTACAAAAAGCACTGCAGCATTGGGGCGAGAACGTGGAATTTTGCCGTTTGTGATTTTTTTTTGTACCTTTGCAAGGTAGACCGTTGGAGGCATAGGCACCCTAATTAGGATGAAAGATGCTGACAATTACTGCAATAGCACCAAGATGCGGGCATGCTTTGCCGCTATCTTGGTTGCGGGATTTTACAAGCACTGCGCTAGCAAAAACCAAAGAGAATGATAACTCGCTTCCATGCTAAGTATTACGCATCGCTCTTGACAAGGCGTGCTGTGGGTGGTGATATAGACTCCCTCTCTCAGTCGCTCTTGAGTTCTACGGTCGACATCAATCCACATCAGATTGACGCCGCTTTGTTTGCATTCAAATCTCCCTTCAACAAAGGTGTGGTTTTAGCCGATGAAGTAGGTCTCGGTAAAACAATTGAGGCTGGTTTAGTTCTATGCCAGTACTGGTCCGTAGGCAAAAAGAAAATCATCATCGTTTGTCCGGCTTCGTTGCGCAAACAATGGGAATCAGAATTGCATATAATACTCCCGGAATTTTAGACAACCGCATAGGTTGCAGAAAGAAAAATTT
>CAZAAK010000069.1:0-12079 GCA_964483145.1 uncultured Bacteroidaceae bacterium | reverse complement strand
CTAGGCTTCGGGCTGGGTATTTATGCTCTTTTGAGTTTTACCGGACAGCAATATTCAAGTAACAAATGCAACGAGTACTGAAATTAAGGTAGCAAAATCACAAAAAATCAAAAGAGAAAACATCAAAAAATATAAAAATACACGGATATATTCTCTTTGATTGAGGATAAATAACTATCTTTGTATCGCCTAACACAAAATTGGTAGTTATGAAGCATTTATCCAAAGAGCAAAGATACAATTTTTTCTTGAATTCCAAGTAGCTGTCTAAATTTTTTCATCCTCCCCCCCCCATTTGTTGCTTGAACGTAAGGAGGCAATAAGATAGGTTTTTGATGTAATCCGAAAAAATACTGTATCTTTGCAATCTGCGCTGTTGTAGCCAAGGACCTGTCAACGAGGTATTGCACAGCGTGTTACATATGTTTCACTCGGGCGGGCAGGCGCCCACATAACAAAAAATCTCACACATGGATTACAAAAATGTGCAGCCGTTAGCAGACTTTGACTGGAGTGCTATCGACAAAAAAGAAGAAGTCAATTCTGAACTGTCTCAGAAAATGACTGAGCAGTACGAGCAGACGTTTAATGCCTTTACCGAGCAGGAAGTAATAGAAGGCACTATCGTCAGCATTAGCGACCGCGAAGCCGTGGTGAACATTGGCTACAAGAGCGATGGCGTTATCCCCGCATCCGAGTTGCGGTACAATCCTGACCTGAAGGCTGGAGACAAAATTGAGGTATTTGTTGAAAGTCAGGAGGATTCAAACGGTCAGTTGATCCTCTCTCACAAGAAAGCCCGCATCCTGAAATCATGGGATCGCGTCAACGAGGCCTATGAGAATCAGGAAATCATCACCGGATACGTTAAGAGCCGCACCAAAGGTGGTCTTATCGTTACGGTGTTTGACAACATCGAAGCTTTCCTCCCAGGTTCACAAATTGATGTCAAACCTATTCGCGACTATGATGTCTTTGTTGGCAAGAATATGGAGTTCAAGGTCGTAAAGATTAACCATGAATACAAGAATGTAGTTGTCTCTCACAAGGCTCTTATTGAGGACGAGATTGAGGCCCAGAAGG
This sequence comes from uncultured Bacteroidaceae bacterium, assembly GCA_964483145.1. Taxonomy (GTDB): domain Bacteria; phylum Bacteroidota; class Bacteroidia; order Bacteroidales; family P3; genus Colimorpha. The sequence continues at coordinate 10,996 of CAZAAK010000069.1, read as the reverse complement.
CTGAAATTATTAGTCATCTTGAGAAGGGGCAAGTGCTTGAGGGTACTGTCAAAAACATTACTCCCTACGGCGTTTTTGTTGATTTGGGTGGTGTTGACGGCCTTGTGCACATCACTGACCTCAGTTGGGGACGTGTTTTCGATCCCAAAGACATTGTTGAACTTGACCAAAAAATCAATGTGGTCATTCTCGACTTCGATGAAGCCAAGCACCGCATTGCTTTGGGCTTAAAGCAGCTTACTCCCCATCCATGGGATGCTCTCGACCCGAACCTGAAGGAAGGCGACCATGTAAAGGGCAAGGTTGTTGTCATTGCCGATTACGGTGCATTTGTTGAGGTTGTGCCTGGCGTTGAAGGGCTAATTCATGTCAGCGAGATGAGTTGGAGTCAGCACCTGTGTAGTGCTCAGGATTTCTTGAAAGTAGGTCAAGAAGTGGAGGCTGTCATCCTCACCCTTGATCGCGAGCAACGCAAGATGAGCCTTGGTCTAAAACAGTTGATGCCAGACCCCTGGCTGACTATCACCGAGAAATATCCTGTCGGTAGCAAGCACACAGCTACTGTCCGCAACTTTACCAACTTTGGTATTTTTGTGGAACTTGAGGAAGGAGTTGATGGTCTTATCCACATTAGCGACTTGAGCTGGAGCAAGAAGATTAAGCATCCTGCCGAGTTTACCAAGATTGGTGACAAAATTGATGTGGTTGTTTTGGAAGTTGATGCCGACAACCGTCGTTTGAGTCTCGGGCATAAACAACTCGAAGAGAATCCTTGGGACGTGTATGAGTCGTTGTTTGCCGTTGGAAGTGTCCATGAGGGAACTATTAGCAACCTAAACGACAAGGGTGCCACTATTACCCTGCCTTATGGTGTTGAGGGTTTCGCTCCCATGCGTCACCTTGAAAAGGAAGACAAAAAGAAGGCCCGTCAGGGTGAGACACTTGCTTTCAAGGTTATTGAGTTCTCCAAAGATAACAAGAAAATCATTCTTTCTCATACCCGCACCTTCCAGGGAGCCACTGAAGGCGACCATGCCAAGGGTGAGAGCGATGAGGCAAAGAAAGAACGCGCCACCAAGAAGACCGTTAAGAAAATCAATGAGACTCTTGAGAAGACCACTCTCGGTGATCTTAGCGTTTTGGCCAACTTGAAGGAGGAGATTGAGAAAGAGCAGAAGGGCGAATAGAGATGTGAACCGACTTCGTTTGCGCGAAGTTTTTACAGATGAAGGTGCCTTCTTGTTTTTATAGGGAGGCACCTTTTGCATTGTGTTGAGGGGTATGCCAAAATCTAGGGGTTGCCAACCTGTATTGATGCCCTGTTAGCTATAACGGAGGGCAGCAATGTTGTGGCAAACTCAGACTATTCTTCCGGTTCTATAGAGAGTGGACCCTAAAGTATCGGCGTGCATCACTATTTGGAAAAGGATTGCATGTCGATGAGCCTTCGGTAAAGACCATTGAGCAAGAGAAGGCTGTTGTGGGAGCCGCGTTCAACGATGCAACCTTTGTCCATGACAACAATTTCGTCGGCATGTTGGATAGTAGAAAGACGGTGGGCAATGACAATGCACGTGCGTCCTTTCATTAGGTGTAGCAAAGCTTGTTGTACAGCTTGTTCGCTTTCAGTATCGAGTGCGCTAGTAGCCTCATCGAGGATAAGTATGGGGGGATCTTTCAATATAGCACGGGCAATGCTTAGGCGTTGGCGTTGCCCCCCGCTGAGGTTGAGCCCACGGTCACCAATTTGGGTGTTGTAGCCTTTTGCTAGTTGCTTGATGAACTCATCGGCTTGGGCGATGAGGGCGGCTTGGTATACCTGTTCGGGGGAAACATTGGTGCGGCCGAAGGCGATGTTGTTGGCTACGGTGTCGTTGAAGAGGATACAGTTCTGTGATACAAGGCCTATCTGAGCTCGCAGACTAGTAATATTAAGGTCGGTGAGGGGAACCCCATCGATGAGGATTTTGCCTGAAGTGCAGTCGTAGAACCGAGGCAGGAGGTCCACTAAAGTAGTTTTTCCGGCACCTGAGGGTCCTACAATGGCAATGGTTTTGCCTTTAGGAACGACAAGATTGATGTCGCGGATGACATAGGTGGCCTGTGGCTGTCCTTCGTGCCGGTAGGCGAAAGAAACATTCTGGTAGGCAATCTCCTTTTGAAAGTTGGCAAGCACTATTGCGTCTTTTTTTTCGCAAATAGTTTCATCGGCATCCATCACTTCAAAGACACGTTGGGCAGCTGCATTGGCTTTTTGCAGATTGTTGTAGACGCGAACTATCGACTGTACCGGTGGGATGAGCCGTGCAAAAAGGATGATGAAAAGAATGAAAACCGAGGATAGAATCTCGCCTTTGAGCACAGACATGCCACCGAGGACAAGAATGAAAACTAGTCCGAGTGTGAGGAGTATTTCGGAAAGGGGACTACTGAGTTCGCGGCGTTCGGCCACGTGAATCATTGTAGTGGCATAGTTGTCGTTGATTTGGGCAAAGCGGTCGATGCGTTGTTGCTCTTGACCGAAGGAGATGATTGTACGAATTCCAGTCAGTGACTCTTCGAGGTGTGCGAAGAGTTGGCCCAATCTGTTTTGCCCTTCGGCAGAATTGCGGCGGAGACTCTTGCCGATAAGGCCGATGAGCCATACCGCAATAGGCATGACGAGCAGAAAATAGAGGAACAGTCGTGGACTGATAAAGACAAGTGTGGCTGCGAAAAGGATGATACAGATAGGATCCTTGCCCAAAGAGATGACCGAGGTGAGGACGCCCCACTCAATGTCGGCAATGTCGTTGGTCATGCGGCTGATAAGGTCGCCCTTGCGTTGTGATGTGAAATAAGAAATGGGTAGGATGGTAATGTGGTGGTAGATGTCGTTGCGTAGGCGCATGGGGATGCCATTGCGCATGGGGCTGATAAAGAACTGCGCCAAATAGCGGCAGAGATTGGACAGAAAGGAGAACCCCAAGTATCCGCCAGAGACAGCCACTAGGCAAGACCAAAGCCCGTAGGTCGTTTTGAAGTGTGCTAGTGTGAAGGTTAACCAAAGGGAGAGGTATTCTTGATTGAAAGCAAAGGGAGGCAATGCCTCCACTGGCTGCGAAGTGCTGAAGAGGAGTTCGATGAAAGGCACAATCATGACGAAGGTAAACATATTGAAGAGTACCGATAGAATATTGAAAATCAGGTTTGCAGCAATATTTCCTGGGTAGAACCTGAGGTATCGGAAAACTCTCCAAATGTCCTTCATGATAAGGGGAGGCGGGCTACAATTTGGATGGGTCGATATGGAAGTTGGCTTCGGGACCATTACAAGGGGAACTGCAGTGTAGCGAGCACTCTTGGCATGGCGTCAACTCGCCATGAAGGCGTTTTTTGACTAGATCGATGAGTTTATTGCGTACTGGTTCGAGGAGGATTTGCTGGAGCACTTCATCGCAAAAAGCATAGGAGAGCATGGTAGTTGCCGTGCGTTCGCTGATGCCGCGAGAGCGGATGTAGAATAGCGCCTGCTCATCGAGTTGACCTACAGTACTACCGTGGGAGCACTTGACGTCATCGTTGTATATTTCCAAAAAAGGCTGGGATGTTATGTGGGCTTTGTCGGTTAGGAGGATGTTATGGTTAGCTTGGTAGGCTTCGGTTTTAGCAGCATCGTCTTCCACCAGTACATGACCATTGAAAGTGCCACGTGCGTTGTCGTCAAGAATGCCTTTGAAGAGCTCACGGCTATGACAGCTGGGGAAGGCATGGTCGACAAAAATGTAATTGCCCACCTGTTGTTCCTGGTCGTTGAGGAATAGACCGTGGGCCTCTACTTCGCAATGCTCACCCAACATGCGGATTTCGGTGTGATTGCGGATATGACCGCCGTTGAGAGTGAGAACTACCGATCGGAACGAAGCTCCCTGCTGCATAGACACATAGGTGTGGTTGAGCAAGCCGGTTTGATTGTTGAGATTCTGCATCTTGTAGTATTCCACCTGGGCACCTTCCATGACGAGAATTTCGGTGACGTTATTGGCAAAAGCAGGCGAGTGGTCGTAGGAGTCGTCGCAATGGATGATGACAACATGACTGTTGCGCCCTACTACCACTAGGTTGCGGGTTTGGAGGAAGAGCCCGTGACCAGTATTGATGACAGATTGCAGTTGGATAGGTTTTTGCTGTGTGGTGCCGTCGGGAACATAGGCACAGATGCCATCGGTATAGTTGTTGGTGTTGATTTCTAGGTAGGGGTTCTTTTGGGGGCAGGCTTTGCCGAAATGTTGACGGAAGACGTCCGAACGCAGGTTGCTGCAGTTACGCAACCCAGTCAAAAGGGTTCCTTCTTTGGTCCGCAGGGCCGATTGATGACAGAAGCCGTTCTCTGTAACAAAGCGGACTGCATCAAGGTCGGGTATGTTGCATCGGTATTCGGCAGTCTGGCGTTCTCCATCGGGTAGCAACAACTCATCGCAGAGGAGGGAGGAGAAGTCGACGTAACGCCACACCTCGTCCTTTTTCAGATGAAGCTGGAGGTTACGAAACTGCTGTACTATCTTTTCCATAAAGGCGCGCTATTTGTGGTATTCCAATTCTTCCTTGATCCATTCGTATCCACGGGTCTCAAGTTCAAGGGCCAATTCTTTGGGACCGGTCTTGACAATGCGACCCTCATAAAGGACGTGTACGAAATCGGGGACGATATAGTCGAGCAGACGCTGGTAGTGAGTGATGACTACAGTGGCGTTGTCTGGCCGGCGCAACTTGTTGACCCCAGTGGCAACGATGCGGAGTGCATCGATGTCGAGACCGGAGTCGGTTTCGTCGAGGATGGCAAGGGTGGGGTCGAGCATGGCCATTTGGAAAATCTCGTTCTTTTTCTTTTCACCGCCGCTAAACCCTTCGTTGACGGAGCGGTTGGCTAGGTTGGTGGTCATTTCCACGATGGCTTTCTTCTCGTTCATCAGTTTTAGAAACTGAGCGCCTGTAAGCGGGTCGAGACCACGATATTTGCGTTGTTCATTGACGGCAGTACGCATGAAATTGGTGATGCTCACACCTGGGATCTCCACAGGGTACTGAAAACCCAAGAAGATTCCTTCGCAAGCGCGGACATCGACAGGCATGTCAAGGATGTTCTTGCCTTTGTAGATTACCTCGCCTTCGGTGACGGTGTATTTTGTATTGCCGGCAATGATGCCGGCAAGGGTGCTCTTGCCATTGCCGTTAGGACCCATAATAGAATGTACCTCACCGAGATTGATCTCTAGGTCGATGCCTTTGAGAATCTCTTTGTTACCGATGGATGCATGCAAATTGCGTATGGAAAGTAATGACATATTTGGAATGTAAATATTTAGTTCTTATTATGATGCAACGATACTCATCTCCCCCTTAAACGTGCAAAGATACAAATTTTTGGGCAAATAACGGTTTGTATTTACTTAATCGCAAAAAAATGTGTACCTTTGCATTTGGGAAAAGAGATGCCGAAACATTGTTTAACGAATAAAATGTACACAATTTTATGGATTCACAGATAGTCACGCTGACCACTGATTGGGGCGACAGAGATTTTTTTGCAGGCAAAGTCAAAGGAAAGTTGCTCTCTTATATTCCGGGAGTGCAGGTGGTGGATATTACGCACAATATAGAGCCGTTCCTATTTACCAAGACTGTCTTTGTCGTTCGGAACGCTTGCATGGACTTTCCCCAAGGCACTATTCACATCATTGATGTCAACTCATCGGAAACGCCGGAAATGCCTTTCGTAGTGGTGAAATATAGGCAACAATATTTCATCTGTATCGACAACGGCGTGCCTGGTGCCATTTTTGGGAGGAATGCTACAGAGGTGGTGGTGATAGATGTGCCACGTGAAACCGATTTCTTTACCTTTGCCGCAACCGATCTATTTTGTAAGGTGGCAGCCAAATTGGCACAAGGAATCCCACTAACGGAGATTGGGCCCACGCACAAGTTGGACATCAGAACGCCATTGATGATTGATAACTCTGGTGACTTTATTAGGATACCTGTAGTTTATGTGGATAGCTACGGCAATGCTTATCTTGACATGACTTATGAGGAGTTCGAACGATTGCGTCGCGGCCGTCTGTTTGTCATGAAAGTTAGGGAGCACCCCATCAGCAAGCTCTGCCACAGCTACTCGGATGTCCCGTCCGGAGATCTGCTACTCACAGTCTCATCCACCGGCAATTTACAAGTGGCAGTGCGTGAGAACTCTGCCCAACGGCTTGTAGGGTTGAATTGCATGTCGGCGGTGGACCTTACATTCATAAACAGCTAAACGAAACCTTCTCCCAATTGCTATTGCTCCAAGAGGGCATTACCCCCAAGCGGTAGTCTACCGGCAGGGGCTGTTTTGCGTTATTGCTTGGGTGTGTCGGTGGGGTCATCGGCAAAGTTGGCAGCGAGCATGGCTTGGATTTCGGGCGACTCGTACCCACGAGAAGCCAAAAAGGTGACTAACTTGGAACGGCGCTTGGCCTTGGTGTCATTGGTGTCATATGTCTGCCACTTGTTTTTGGCCACATCAAGCAATATGTTGCGATACTCTTCATCGGGAATTTCTGCCAAAGCCTCGGTGATGAACTTGGGAGGTACCTGTTTGGAACGGAGTTGGTAGACAACCTTTAACCGACCCCATTTCTGAGTACGCAGTTTAGAACTGACATAAGCGTGGGCGTATCTCCTTTCATCAATGAAGCCCTGGTCGATGAGTCGGTTGACAATTCTGCCCGAAAGTTCGATGGAGGCACCCCAGTCACTCAATTTTTTTCTTACAGATGTGCGGCATTGTTCCTCATTGGAACAGTAGCGTTCAGCCCTGGATAACAGCGACATCTCTTCTTCTGACATATTCTGAACCATGATGCAAAGGTACAAAAAAAATAGATGCGGCAAATTGTTTAAGATTTTTTTAAATCAACAATTAGTTTGCATGTGAAAATAATTGTGTATGAGAGTATGCTTAAGTTATTGGTTTACAGTGTTAGATAGGTGCGGTGGTACACCCGGATATTTTTTATGCGGACCGTAATAAGAGGATCCCCTAGGTACAAAGTAAATCCGTCCCCGGATGGTCCGACAGCCTATGCGGTTGGTATTTAGCCGTCTTGCTGCAAAAAGGTCACAGGGTCTACTTTGCGTTGGGTTATATCAGCATCTGCAAAAAATATATTTGTGGCGTTCCGATAAAAATTCGTACTTTTGCATAGTTATATTTCCCAATAAGAGTTATGGCAAAAGGAAGGATACTATTTGTCAACCAGAGCATTGTGCCGTTTTCGGGAGAGTCCGAAGCTGCCATTTTGGGCCGTCATTTGCCCCAGTTCACCCAAGAGTCAGGCCGCGAGATTCGTGTTTTCATGCCTCGTTTCAACGATGTCAATGAGCGTGAACATCAGTTGCATGAGGTGATTCGTTTGTCTGGAATCAACCTCATTGTGAATGGTTGCGATCATCAACTCATTATCAAAGTGGGGTCCATCCCTTCTGCTCGTCTGCAAGTTTACTTTATCGACAACGAAGAGTACTTCACCCGTTTTGGTGATACTTTTGACGAAAATGGCATGCTCAAGCCCGAAAACGATGAGCGTATTCTCTTCTTTGGTCGCGGCACCCTCGAGGCAGTCCGTAAGTTGGCTTGGCAACCGCATCTGATTCATTTTTCGGGATGGTTCAGTTGCATGATTCCGTTTTACCTTCGCAGGATCAACAAAGAAAATGCTTTCTTTAACGGTGCTCGCACAGTGCTTTCTCTTACCGATGACGCTTTTGAGGGCTCTTTCTCGGCAGATTTGGAGAGAAAGTTGCGCGCCGATGGTGCTACTGCCAAGGACTTGCGTCTTTATCAGAACCTCGACTACAAGACCTTAATGAAGGCTGCTATCACTTACGCCAATGGCATTGTGATTTCTTCACCAAGGGTTAATCCCGAATTGGTGCAATATGCCAAGGAGAACAAGCGCAATGTGTTGGATTATACCCCAAACGCCACCGAGTTCTACGCAAAAATCAACAAACTTTACGAGACGCTCTGTGGGAGCGCTCTCAATAATTAGTTTTTTTCGAAACCTGTTTTTCAAGTGATGTTTTCCAAAAAATTATTTCTCCCGTTGAGCCTCTTTCTGTTGTTGGTGCCGTGTGCATGCACAGAAGACGAGACTGACCTTGGAATGTCTCTGCAAGACCCGTTTACCCTTTATCAGGGTATCCGCGACACTATTCAGCCGGTAGCCTGCACTATTTTGGATGATTCACTCTCCACTGTGGGCTATGCAGCAGGCGTGTTTGGCGATTATTCCGATGCTGATTTTGGAAGTATGAAGGCCATTCTCTATTCCCAGATTGCCGCACCCAACGAGGGTATCAACATCACCGACGCCGTTGTTATCGACTCGGTAGTGATGACGCTGGTGATAGATACGGTATACCCCGTCATGCCAGACTCCACGCCCCGCACTTTTCATGTGATTGTAAATCAATTGGCCGAAACGTTCAAGCCCGACAGTAGTTATACTTCCACCAAAATGGTCCCCGAAAGTGATGTCTGTTTTTTCAACGATGAGGTAACCTATTATGCCGACAGTGTGCGTCTCCGCCTCAATGAAAACATCTACCCTGTACTTAGGCAGTCATGCACCTATGAGGATTTCTTCGATTACTCCAAAGGCATAGCTATTAAGTTGGCGGACAATTCCCAAACAGCTGTTACAGTGGACATCTCCGCCTCCAATACTAGGTTGACGCTTTACTATCACACCGATGTGGTCGACAGCACGCTCCAGTTTGCCTTTACAATCAATAGCGCTGCGGGGCACTCGATGTATTATTCCCATGACTATTCTGGTACTGCTCTTGCACCCTTTGCCACGAACCGCAACGACTCTATTAGTGGCACCGACAAGCTATATTTGGAGCCGCTTGGGGGTACCCGTTTACGTCTCAATTTGCAGTCTTTCCTCAACCGATTTCGGAAGGATCACCCCGTAGCAGTGGTGCATTATGCCGAGTTGTTGTTGCCGGTGAGTGCTAGCGCTACCGATACTTCTGTGCCTGTGCGTATTTTGGCGCTGAAGAACTATGTTGACGGTACCTCCACCTATGTTACTGATGCCAATGTGCTTACAAATACCTACACTTATGGTGGTTTTGATGGCTACTACGATCGCGAAAAGAAACAATATCGGCTTCGTGTTACCCGGCATCTTCAAGAACTACTGCGATCGGGTGAAGACTATGGCACCGAGCTAGTTATCGATGCTCGTCGATCCTCGGCTTTCCGCACCATCATAGGCGGCACGGTCTCCGCTGATCCCAGCCGTGCCATCCGTATAGAGTTTATATATTCCGAGTAAATCCTTTTTGACATATGAAGAGAACCCTCATTTTCGCTTTCAGTTGTTTGATGACCCTTACAGCTAGCGCACAGATACACTACGAAGAGGCTTATGCCACCCATCCCGACCAGATGTATGTTTCCGGCACGCTCAATGATGATAGTGTGCATATTGGCAATTGGACTTGGTGGCATCCCAACGGACAGGTGTTCCGACAGGGCAAGTACGACAATCAGGGCCACAAGGTTGGTGTGTGGCGCACTTTCTACAACGATGGCACCAAGCACGAAGAGACTGTCATGAGTGGAACCGGCACATCCTATACCTGGTATGCCACTGGCGTCAAACAGAGCCAAGTGCAGGTGGTGGATGGCAAAAAACAGGGTATGTTCGTTTCGTGGTATCCTAGCGGAGTGCAGAAGGACGAGGTGCCTTATGTTGATGGTGTTCGGGATGGCAAGACTCGAGAGTGGCATGAGAATGGTAAGTTGAAGTTTGAGGGAACATATGTCGATGGCGAACTTGAAGGTGACGCTATTTGGTGGTTACCCAACGGCAAGAAGGACCAAGAAGGGCGTCTCGCTGCGGGCGAGCAGGAGGGTGAATGGACCTTTTATTGGCGCACTAATGGCAATGTGGGCATCCGCGGCCATTATGCTGGTGGCCATGAAACCGGCATTTGGACGTATTACTACGAAACTGGTGAGAAATGGCGCGAAGGTGAGTATAGCAATGGTTACAAGCAGGGTCTGTGGACCACTTGGTACGAAAGTGGTCAAAAACTCCATGAGGGGCAGTATGTTAACGATAAGGAAGAAGGCTCCTGGACTGCTTGGTACGAGAACGGCAAGGTGGATTATACCGGTAGTTTCCACAAAGGTCTCAAGGAGGGTTTGTGGCGGGGCGTCTATGAGGATGGTAGTATCCGTTACGAGATGAACTACCACAACGATCTACAGCATGGAAGGACTGTTCGCTATCACCCCAATGGCAAGGTGGAAATTTCCGAGAACTATGTCGATGGGGAGCGCGATGGTGGCTACGAGCGTTATAACGAAGGTGGCTACCCCGAAGAAAAAGGTACTTTCGTAAAAGGCCGCAAACAGGGCAAATGGGTATGGTACGACAAGTATGGTAACGAGGGCATCGTTGCTCAATTCAAGGACGGTTTCATGACATCCATGGAGGATAAAACCGCAAAAAAACAGGAGTCAAAAGCCCTACCTAGACGCTGATGCACCTTTTGTTGGCTTCCAAGTCCCCTCGCCGGCGCGAATTGTTGGCACAGTTGGGCATTCCGTTTTCCGTTGTCAATGTTGATGTAATGGCGATATCATGGCTATGTTATGTAAATATTCGTCATAAGTCACTGATTATCAATACCCCTTTATTTTGGGAACAAATGTGGTGTTCCCAAATTGTTCCAACAGCGTTGACAGGAAAGCGCAGCGTTAAAGTCGTTAGTACAAAAGTTCCGAATTTTGTACAAATCCGATGATTTTGATGATTTTGCGCGAAAGGTTTGTTAACACGCGATTTAGACTTGTTAACGTGGTTTTTCATGCAAATTCGGTGAGAAATCCATGTTGGTAATATGAAAAGAATGGGGCGAAATTTACGATGAAAAATGGAGCTGAGTTTCCAAG
>CAZAAK010000068.1:0-12368 GCA_964483145.1 uncultured Bacteroidaceae bacterium | reverse complement strand
GGCTTCGGGCTGGGTATTTATGCTCTTTTGAGTTTTACCGGACAGCAATAATTGGTTTTGATTGCAGCGAGGGGCCGTTCTGGCCTCTCGCGGTTTTTTTATAGACAAAGTTTGTTTCATGATGTGGTAAAGTGACAATGCCGCACACCAATCCTCTGGGACCATGCAGGACAGCAAGCAAAGTCTCAAGGACCTAATACAGGCAGTATACGAGGCCAAGGAATGCACCTTTAACCTAGCGGTAGGTTGTATGTAGGTCCGTCTTTTTGTTTACCTTTTGTTTAGGTTTCATTTACATTTTATTTACCTTTTGTTTAGGTTAGGTAAACAAAGAGTAAAAGAAAAGTAAACAAAAGGTAAACAAAAAGACGAGCCCACTAATACTTTACCACCTAAGCATGGGCCATCTAGCCTAGCGGAGCATGCTTGCAAGGACCAACATTCCTCGCGGAGTATCAAAAGACATTGCGCTTTGCCCAAGTGGTCACCATGATTCGCCTTACGCTTATGTACCACATGGATTTTGTCGCATTCATGGAAAATCTTGGCAGATCATGGAACCAGAGCATCGCCAATGGGATGCACAAGGCGCCATCAAAACCGGCACCTTTCGATTAGAAGGTTTGGAGCTTATTTTCTAGAAAAGAACGCCGGAAGTACAATCTAATGGGCTTCGGACTTGTGCTGTATATCTTTTTTTTTGGGGGGGGTACCGGAGAGCAATATTTGCCAAAAGAGCTCTTGAAAGTGCTCCCTTAGGGTAACAGATAACCACTATTCCCCCTATACAGCCAACAATTTTCCTCGTGTGAATAAATGACGCCTATAGCTTGTAAATAGGAGTATACTATGGTCGAACCGACAAACTTCATCCCACGTTTTTTCAAATCTTTGGAAACAGTATCCGACAAAGGCGATTTAGTCCTGCCGCATTCGCGGATTGTCCTGCCACAGGTAAAGCCCCAAATGTATCTGTCAAAAGAGCCGAACTCACTCTGTATTTTCAAAAACGCCCTTGCATTACCCACCGCAGCGGAAATTTTCAATCGGTTGCGGACAATTCCCTCCCTTTGGCGCAGGTTCTCCTGCTTCGAGGCATTGTACTGAGCCACCTTATTACAGTCGAATCCATCGAAAGCCTCCCGGAACGCTTCTCGTTTGTTCAGAATGCATTCCCACGAAAGACCAGCTTGAAAACCTTCTAACACTAATACTTCAAAAAGTTTGCAATCGTCATGAACAGGCACGCACCATTCCGTATCATGATATTTCACATAGAGAGGATTGCCCAAGTTGCACCAACGGCAACGCGGCTGTAGGTTGTATGGCATTTCTTTATTCATCGTTCTATTGATATGTTGTACTATTCGGTTTTTCCGTTGGTAAATCCAACACGCTTGTTTTTGATGCATCTAGCTGGATTTCTGCCGAGCCTTTTTCCTGTATCCGACACGAGATGAACTTCAACATTTTTGCTATAAATTTGACCTCGTTAACAGTGCAAAGGTACAAAAAATTTCCGAAGTATCACATGTTTTCGATTCACGCAAAAACTTCCGTGCGCTGGACCCGGAGCCTTCTAGAATTTTTGCAAAATAAATACGAGACAAAGGATAGAATCGTTACCAACACATAGCCGACCCGCTATATAATTTGGAGTAACAAATAAAGCATGGATTAAACTTACCTCAAACTACAGAAATTGCATGAATATGCAATAAAATCGGCATTTGTGCGTTAGATAAGATTATGATAGACGAAAGGTACGACATTATAGAGCGCGCCTGGAGCGACCGTGAAATGCTCAAAGAGTGCGCAATACAAGATATCATCCAGTCTGTGGTGGATTCTCTTGATTGCGGTAAGTTGCGCATTGCCGAGAAAATCGGTGGGCAGTGGCAGGTGAACGAATGGCTCAAAAAAGCCATCATCCTCTATTTTTCTATCAACAATATGGAAACAGTGGAGTCGGGGCCCTTCGAATTCCACGACAAAATTCCGCTTAAGCACGATTATGCTGGGCAACAAGTGCGTGTAGTGCCTCATGCCATTGCTCGGCACGGTGCATATTTGGCGCCTGGGGTGGTAATGATGCCTTCCTACGTGAACATTGGCGCCTATGTCGGCAGCGGTACCATGGTTGACACATGGGCTACCGTAGGCAGTTGCGCACAGATTGGTAGTGGTGTCCACCTCAGCGGGGGCGTGGGTATAGGTGGTGTACTAGAGCCAGTTCAGGCAACCCCTGTAATCATTGAAGACCACTGCTTTATCGGGAGTAGATGCATTATTGTGGAGGGTGTCATTGTGGAGGAAGAGGCCGTCATTGGGGCCGGCACTGTCATCACAGCCAGCACCCACATCATTGATGTCACACAACCCGAGCCTATTACCTACAAAGGTCGTGTACCTTCGCACAGCATCGTTATCCCCGGCAATTATACCCGCCACTATCCCGCTGGTGACTACCAAGTAAATTGTGCGCTCATCATCGGGCGACGAGCCCCCAGTACAAACAAAAAAACCTCGCTCAACAACGCCCTACGCGACTATGGCGTGAGTGTGTGATTAGCTTTGAACAACGACTATCAAAAGTCACTATACCATGAAAAAACTATCCCTTATATTGACTACACTGCTTTTTTTTACGGTCGGATGCGGCAAACGTGCCGACACCTTTGTCTTCTCTGGCAAGGTAATCGATTACTACAACTGTACCCTGGGTAGCGCTAGCATTTCCGAGATGGACTTCGGCTATGTTGTAAACTTGGATACCCCTGATTCTATTGGCAGCGAGTACACTACCGATGGCATCACCTACACCAACGCCATTTTACTCTACCGCACAAGAGCCCATTACACTGACGGCGATACAATCAGCGGCACGATGTATTTGGACGATAACTATTCTAAGGCTTACTGCCAGTATCACTACTACTTAGGCATTCCTGAAGGAGTCTGCTACACATTGGACTAAGGCTCACATCCAATGCTGGTACGGCATCCGACGGGGCTGCAATTCGGGATATAATAGCCAGATGTTGATAAAAAAATCAGCAATATTGTTTTTATGTAAAAAATATTTGCTACTTTTGCACCTTGCAACTTAGTTCATTCAAGTAATCAAAAGAACAAAAATATGAAGTTCATCACCAACAGCCTACTGCTTTTCAAACAAATCCAATCCATCAGCGGCGTAATCACCAACAACAACACCGTTCCCATAATCAACTGTTTTCTATTCCATCTCGATGAAAATCTACTCACAATCCGCGCCACAGACCTTGAGACTACCTTGGTCACCAAGATTGAGGTAGAGTCGGGGCGGCTGGAAGGTCTTTCCGATGTTGCGGTGCCCTCCAAGTTGCTTATCGACATTCTCAAATCCCTCGATGATGTGCCACTAACATTCAGCGTTGATGACGACACCTATGGCATCAACATTACCTCCGGTTATGGCAAATACCGCTTGGCTGGCAACAATCCAGAGACCTTTCCCGCCACGCCTGAAATACATGATGCTGAATCAATTACAGTTTCCAGTGGTGCTTTAGTCACTGCCATCAACCGCACATCCTTTGCTACTTCTACCGATGAGATGCGCCGCCAGATGTGTGGCATTTTTTGCGACATCTCTCCGGAGTGTACAACTTTTGTTGCCACGGACGCTCACATGCTAGTCCGCTACCGCCGCACCGACATCCACTCCGACAATCCTGCTAACTTTATTCTACCTCGCAAACCCATCGCCATGCTCCGCAACATCTTGGCCGCGCAAAAGAGTGAGTTGGATGTGAAGGTTGAATACAACAACACCAATGTCTTCTTCACTTTCGACAACTTTTTCATCATCTGTCGCTTAGTGGACGGCAAATACCCCAACTACGATGCCGCTATTCCAAAAGAAAACCCCAACAAGTTGACTGTGGACCACGACTCATTCCTCAACACACTCCGCCGAGTGGGACTTTTCGCCAACCAGTCGACCCATCAAGTACGCCTATCCATTCAAGAGAGCGAATTGGTGGTCAGTGCCGAAGATTTGGAGTTCTCAAACGACGCTAGGGAAAAACTGCCTTGCCAATATGAGGGTGAGCCCATGGAAATCGGCTTTAATGCCAAATTCCTCGCCGAGATGGTTTCTAATATCGAAACCGAACAGATTCTCATCGAACTCTCGCACCCTAGCCGCGCTGGTATCATTTTCCCCGTTGACGAAAAAGGTAACAGCCCAGAAGATATCCTCATGCTTGTCATGCCAGTGATGTTAGCCAACTGAAGTATACCCAATCTTAGCGCACCATTGTTTTGAAAGGCAAAGTAAATCTTTGGGAGACACACTCCTCTACCATCCTCAGCATCACCTTGGTGTTGTTCTTGTTGGGAATGTGTATTTTGGTAGAATACCATTCCTACCGTCTCACACATGACATACAGGAGCGCATCACACTAAAGGTGGATTTGGACCCTACAATCACCGATGACACCGCCAACCTGATTAAGCTAAAGCTCGAGGCCATGTCCGAGGTAAAACATGTGGACTATATCTCCAAGGAAAAAGCCGCCGAAATTTTTTCCGAAGATTTGGATGATGACTTTGTGGAATTCATTGGCTACAATCCACTCTATCCATCTATGATGGTGAACCTCAAGGCCAACTATATTCCTGATGTCCGTCAAGATGGCCACTCGGAAAGCATCCGCAAGTTTTCCGATGCCGTCGCTGAAATGGATTGTGTCACGGGTGTAGCCTATCAAGAGACGGTGGTAAACAAGCTTAGCGATGTTTTCTACAAAATTTCCTGGCTTCTCGTCATCTTCATGGTGTTGCTTATTATTATAAGTATACTACTTATTAGCAGCACTATACGAATCGCCCTATATGCCCAGCGCGACACCATACGCACCATGCAGTTTGTAGGTGCCAAAAGATGTTTCATTGCCCGCCCGTTCTTGGGTCGTAGCATTTGGTACGGCCTCCTAGGTGCGTTGTTTGCGATTGTTTCTTTGACTGTTGCCATTGGAGCCCTAAACCAGTCGTTTGAAGGGTTGGGGCTACTTGAGAAGGGGCATCTGGTATGGTATGCAGTCATTGCTGTGGTTATTGTTGTTCTAGGCATACTTCTCTCCTACATGTCCACCCTCTTTGCCGTCCACCGCTACCTTCGCAATAACAGTTAAACAATTTGTATATCCATCGCGCAATTCGCCACATAAAGAAAATCATACTATGTCAAAAGAGATCAAAAACACCGAAGAAAAAAGGAACCAGTTCACCTTTGTCTTCAACAGAACCAACTATATCATTATGATTGCCGGCATCGTTTTGCTGGCTTTGGGATACATATTCCTCACGGGTGGAGGGAGCGACGATCCCAACGTCTTCAACCCAGCCATGTTCGACGGTCGCCGCCTCTATTTAGCCCCCATCCTCATTATCTTGGGTCTAATTACAGAGATTGTTGCCATCATGTACTGCGGGAACAAAAAAAACAACTAAAAATCAACACATACTAAGCACACACCCCATAACAGTTCAAAAAAATGGAATGGTTCGAATCCTTGATACTAGGCCTCATACAAGGCTTAACAGAATATCTACCCGTGAGCAGTAGTGGGCATCTTACCATTGGTGCCAATCTATTCGGTCTCAGCGGCGAAGAAAATCTAGCCTTTACCGTGACCGTTCATGTAGCCACAGTTCTCAGTACTATCGTCATCCTTTGGAAAGAAATTGCTTGGATTTTTCGTGACCTGTTTAAATTCGAGTGGAACGGGGGCACACGTTACACTCTGAATATCATCATCTCTATGATTCCTGTGGGCATCGTAGGTCTATTCTTCAAGGATCGGGTTGAAGCCATTTTCGGTAGCGGACTGCTTGTGGTGGGCATCTGCTTACTTGTTACGGCTATCCTACTAACTTTCTCCTATATAGCCAAGCCCCGCCAGCGCGACAACATCTCACCCTGGCATGCCTTTGTCATAGGTATCGCCCAAGCTGTTGCTGTACTCCCGGGTCTCTCGCGGTCCGGTAGCACAATTGCTACAGGTCTTCTGCTTGGCAATAGCAAGGAAAAGTTGGCCCAATTCTCCTTTCTCATGGTCATACCGCCAGTCCTAGGCGAAGCCTTATTGAATACCATCGACATGACCAAGCAGGGAGTCAGTGCAGCCATGGGCGGACTTTCAGCTAGTTCACTTATCATTGGATTTCTCGCAGCCTTTATCAGTGGTTGCTTTGCATGCAAATGGATGATAAACATTGTCAAGAAAGGCAAGCTTATCTGGTTTGCACTCTACTGCGCCATAGTCGGAACGTTGGCTATCGTATTGCCTCTCTTTTAACTAACTATATATTGGGGCTGGCATAACAAAAGTGCCAGCCCTTGTCATATCACTCTCAAATGACGCCGGAACAACTTTTGGAAGGCATTGTTATTGCCGTTGACAAACCATACAAGTGGACCTCTTTTCAAGTGGTCAACAAAATCAAATCGGTCATACGCAACACCTATGGCTTGAAGAAATTCAAAATCGGCCATGCCGGCACGCTAGATCCCTTGGCAACGGGCTTGTTATTGGTGTGCGTGGGCAAAGCCACCAAACGCATCGAAGAGCTACAAAGTGGTGAAAAGGTCTATTGCGGCACTATAATCCTCGGAGCCACAACTCCTTGCTACGATCTCGAACGCGCCATCGACCGATTTTACCCCTACCAGCATATTACCCTAGAAATCCTCTCTGAAAAGGTTCAGCATTTCGTTGGTCTTATCAATCAGGTGCCGCCCACTTTCAGCGCTGTAAAAATCGATGGTCTTCGAGCCTATACATATGCCCGTCAAGCCTGCTCTAATCAAGAAATTCCGGTACCTACATCCAAGCAAGTACTTGTAAAAGAATTTGATATTGTCAATTTCCGTCCCGGTAATCCTAACCTACAGACCATTGCCGAAGAGCAACCCCTACAGGCGCTACAAACAACCGAGACATCGGAAACTCCGCACCTCTCCCATCTCTATAACAACCCTCTTGGCACAGTCCCCAAATACCTTCCGCAATTCGATTTCCGCGTCCGCTGTGGCAAAGGTACCTATATCCGTAGCCTAGCTCGCGATTTAGGCTTAGCCCTTGACAGCGGTGCTTTCCTATCAGCCCTATGCCGCGAACAAATAGGTGAATACAAATTATCCGAAGCCTTCCAACTCAACGACATCCAGGCATTTTTAGAAAGTTAAAATTAACCCCTATTCTTCTAACAATAAAACGCTTTCTGCCATCCCATCCTTCAAGCCGAGACTATTTCATCCAATTCTAGCCAACGCATTTCTTTCTCATCCAACGCCTTGATAATTTCACCAATACGTTTGGAGGCGTTGGTAAGTTTAGCTACATCGGTCTCGGTTCCACTACTCAACAAAATTTCCATTTGTTGCTTTTCATGCGTCAGCGCCTCAATTTCTTGAGTGAGGCTTTCGTATTCCTTCTGTTGCTTGTAGGTAGGTCTGGTTTTGTTGCTGCGGACGCGTTCGGATCGGGGGGGACACTCCCGATTCTGAAGGGTCTCCGACCGCTTGCGGGCATTCTTCTCGACCAAATAATCGGAATAGTTGCTGTGGTAGTCGCGAATTTTCCCATTACCCTCAAAGACAAAGAGATGATCTACTATATTGTCCATAAAACTGCGGTCGTGACTAACGATAACCACGCAACCCTTATAACATTTTAGGAACTGTTCTAGAATTTCTAGCGTGTAGATATCCAAATCGTTTGTAGGTTCATCTAAAATAAGGAAATTCGGATTTGCCATGAGTACTTTCAACAAGTATAGACGACGTTTTTCACCCCCGCTCAAATTGCCGAAATAGTTATATTGCGTTGCATCCTCAAAGCCAAAATAGCTTAAGAACTGGTGGGCCGACATATCCTTACCTGTGTCCATTTCGATACGTTCTGCCACATCTTTCACTATATCTATAACGCGCATCCCAGGTTGTGCTACCATACCGCCCTGCGTATAAAAACCAAACTGTATGGTCTGCCCCACTATTACTCGTCCGCTGTCGGGCCGAATCCGCTCGGTCAATAAATTCAAAAAGGTGGACTTGCCAATACCATTGGACCCCACAATGCCAATTTTCTCTCCCCGTTTAAATACATAGCTGAAGTCATCCACCATTTTCACCCCATCAAAACTCTTGCAGACATTGTACATTTCTAAAATCTTACCGCCCAACCGTTCGGTTTTAACGGTCAGTTGCGGACGGGTTTCGTCAAATCGCGTATGCGCTTTCTCCTCCAGTTCATAGAATGCATCTATCCGCGCCTGTGCCTTGGTGCCGCGAGCTTGCGGCATCCGCCGCATCCAATCGAGTTCTGTGCGATAAAGACTTTTGGCCTTCTCCACCTCCACTCGCTCATTGTACTGACGTTCAGCCTTCTTGCGTAGGTAATAATCGTAGTTGCCACGGTAGTGATAGAGTCGGCTATTGTCAATCTCATAGATGTCCTGACAAACATGATCCAGAAAATATCTGTCGTGCGTAACCATCAAAATAGCCAACCGTTGACGCGACAGAAAGTCCTCCAACCATTCAATCATTTGAATATCCAAGTGGTTGGTGGGTTCGTCCAAAAGCAACAGATTAGTGTCGCCAATCAATATACGGCTCAGTGCCACCTTCTTCTGCTCGCCTCCACTGAGTTGCTGCATTGGCTTTTCGAGTTTATCGTCCAACTTCAGTCGGCTTAGAATCTCCTCGGTTCGTTGCTCAAAAGTCCACTCGTCCTCATGTTCCGGACGTTTGGCAGAGTAGACAAAATTGCGCACCGTCTGTTGGGGCAACATCTCGGGTTGCTGAGGCAGATAAGCCATGCGCACATCCCCTCGAAAGGTAACTTCGCCACTGTCCTGCAGAGTCTTGCCGGTGAGGATATTCATGAGAGTGGATTTGCCATAGCCATTGCGGGCTATTAATGCCGTTTTCTGCCCAGCATTAATGCCAAACGAAATATTGTCAAAAAGCAGTTTGTCACCAAAAGATTTGGTTAGGTTTTCCACAGTAAGTAGCGCATCGGACATTCTTTCAGGATTGGATGTTATAGGATTATTGTTTGAATTTTAGCTTCGCATAGGTCAGTAGTCATACTTTTCTTTCCACTTCTCCCTCAGTTGCCGCCTAGTTTCCTCCTCCCGAGGATTCTGACCCGGTTCGTAGAATTTTGTGCCGTGTAAAGCATCGGGGAGGAACTCCTGATTGACAAAATTACCTTGGTAATCGTGAGCATATTTATAGTCCTCACCGTATCCCAGCTGTTTCATCAGCCCTGTTGGAGCGTTTCGGATGTGCATCGGCACTGGCAAGTCGCCTGTTTGGCGTACAGCTTGCTGAGCATTGTTTAGGGCCATGTAGGTACTGTTGCTCTTTACCGACGAAGCCAAATAGATGCAACACTGTGAAAGGGCAAGCCGACACTCGGGATAGCCAATTTTAGTCACAGCATCAAAACAGGCATTGGCCAACAACAAGGCGTTGGGATTACTGTTGCCAATATCCTCTGAAGCAAAAATAAGCATACGCCGAGCGATGAAAACAGGGTCCTCTCCACCCTCAATCATGCGTGCTAACCAATAAACAGCGGCATTGGGGTCGCTTCCTCTCATCGACTTAATGAAGGCACTTATCACATCGTAGTGCATCTCGCCTTTTTTGTCGTACAAAGCCAAGTTCCGTTGTATGACCTGCATTGTGCGTGCATTGTCGATAACCACAAGCCCGTCTGAACTATTGCTTACCTCCAGCTCTATCGCATTGAGCAATTTACGAGCATCACCACCTGAGATACGGAACAGGGCTTCCTCCTGCCTAACCTCTACCTGACGCCCTTGAGAGGCGTAATACCGCACGGCGTTCTTTGTCAGTTGGCGCAACTCGGCTTCGCCAAATTCCTTAAGCACATATACTTGGCAACGGGAAAGCAGAGCCGAAATCACCTCAAAGGACGGATTTTCGGTAGTAGCTCCAATCAGGGTTACAACCCCTCTCTCCACGGCACCTAATAACGAATCCTGCTGACTCTTGGAAAAGCGGTGAATCTCATCGATAAATAGGATGGCATTCTCTTCATTCTTGGCTTTCTCTATCACCTCACGCACTTCCTTCACGCCACTGCTAATGGCACTGAGCGTGTGAAAAGGCCGGTTGAGCGTTTGGCTGATTATCATTGCCAGAGTGGTTTTGCCTATACCTGGTGGCCCCCAAAAAATCATCGACGGGATATTTCCACCCTCTATCAACGTGCGCAAAACAGCACCCGGTCCGACCAAGTGCTGCTGCCCAACATAATTGTCGAGGCTTGTAGGCCTCAAGATTTCTGCCAAGGGTGTCATAGGATAAGCATGGCATCTCCGTAGATGGAAAACCTGTATTTTTCCCGAACAGCCACCTCATAGGCATGGCTGACAAATTCTGGACCGCCAAAGGCACTCACCATGATGAATTGTGGCGATTTAGGATGGTGAAAGTTGCTAATCATCATGTCGGCAATGGAAAAGCTGTACGGCGCGTAGATGAACTTGTTGGTCCAACCGTCGTAGGCACTAATCTTACCAAATATGGTCACTGCACTCTCTAGCGCACGCATCACATCGGTGCCCACAGCGCAAACTCTATGATCGGCAGCCTTAGTGGCCATAATGGCGTCGCACACCTCTTGCGAAATATTCATCTGCTCGGCATCCATACGGTGCTTTGAAAGGTCCTCCACATCTATGCCTTTAAAGTTGCCCATGCCGCAATGCAAAGTCAACTCTAACCACTGAATATCGTTGATTTCAAAGCGTTTTAGAAGCTCTCGACTGAAATGGAAACCAGCTATCGGCGCAGCCACAGCACCCTCATGCTTGGCATAGATAGTCTGATACCGCTCAGCATCGAAATTTTCGATATTTCTAAGCTCGCGCAACTCATCGGGCAACGGGGTGTGTCCCAAGCTGCGAATATGCTTGATAAACTCTTGATGCGTACCATCAAAAAGGAAACGCACTGCGCGACCACGCGATGTGGTGTTGTCTATCACCTCGGCAACAAGCGACTCGTTTGGACCAAAATAGAGTTTATTGCCAATACGAATCTTTCGGGCAGGATCCACAATCACATCCCACAGACGCATATCGCGGTTCAACTCACGCTGCAAAAACACCGTAATGCTGGCACCGGTCTTTTCTTTCTCGCCATAAAGTAGAGCAGGGAAAACCTTGGTGTTGTTTGCCACTACGGCATCACCGGGATGCAGATATTCTATCAAATCCTTGAAGATACGGTGCTCGATGGTCTTGGTGTCGCGATGCAAAACCATCAGACGGGACTCGTCACGACGTTTGGTAGGTTTTTCGGCAATGAGGTCCTTGGGGAGGTTGAAATCGTAATAAGACAGTTTCATTATTTCTTCTTTAAGCCTAGCAATCGATGCAAAGCTGTATTCTTCATACTTTCATGCACAACTCTTTGGGCTACTCTTTCCGAATTGTGTACCTAGGGTAACGCATAAAAAATGCGTTTATTATATATACACTAAAAAAAATCTCGAACCCATTCTAACCTTATACTCTATAAGGTCACCCACACGTCTTGCCTACACAGCATTACCACAAACCCCAATAGTTTGCAAGCACAGCAGTGAAGCACCCAAATAAGTACCAACGCAACTTTGCTGAGCGTATATCATCAACGCGAGGCGAACACACAGGCGCACCACTGTCCGCCCAAGTGCGGCAAGTTACCCAATCGAGTAGCAATTACCTCAAATGCATGGCAAAAATGCCATGGGCACAAGCAAGATACCTACTTGATACTAACAACATTTGCCCACTGGAACAATCCAAGGAATCAACAAAAGCTAGTCTCTGCCGAACCGCTGAACGGTCCGATAAAGGATCACTTATTGTAGTATTTGCTTACAAACTCCTCGTCAGAGTTGCAGCAAAGGTACAATATCCCCCTAACAAGATTGACAATCGCGGGTATACCCGTCCAACAGAAAAGAATATCAATGATTCCTAGACCTATTTTCTCAAGATAAAAATTATTGACACCAATTCCACCCAAAAGAATGCCGAACAGTCCTGCTGCTAATTTATTCTTTGCAGGGGGGCGTTGCACGCCTGTATTTCTATTGTCTTCCATATAAGTATAAATTTTATAGTTAAATTCTATTCTATCTATCTATTCACTCTAAACACCTCATGCAAGATGAGATCTTTCACTTCTCTTGAACATCATTATCACTTTCCAAGAGCAAAGGTACGCAATTTCTGTATAGTACTCCCCATTTTTAGACAGGGTTAATATTCAGTTATACTCATTGTT
>CAZAAK010000067.1:0-12940 GCA_964483145.1 uncultured Bacteroidaceae bacterium | reverse complement strand
CTAGGCTTCGGGCTGGGTATTTATGCTCTTTTGAGTTTTACCGGACAGCAATATTATAGAAACAGTACTAGAGAGTGTTTTGTTGTTATAGCATAAAAAAAGGCGTCCGCATGGACACCTTTTTTTATGCTATCTGCAAGTCGAAACTTAGCGGACAATCAGTTTTTCAACCTTGCTGAACTTGTCGTTGGTGATGCGTACAAAGTAGGCACCCTTGGCAAGGCTACTGACGTTGATGGTCTGGGCAGTAGCGGCGTTGAAATTCTGGTTGTAGACAACGCGACCGCTCATGTCGATGAGCATGCAGTTGACAGCGCCCTCAACACCTTCGATGTTCAGGTTGACCTGAGAGGTGGCGGGGTTGGGCTGGAGGTTCATGCGAACATTGGCAGCAACGGGGTCAATGCTTTCCTGACCACCCTGTGCAAAGACGAAGGAGATGGTGTGGTCGGCATTGATGTTCTCAAAGGTGTATTGTGCAACATACACATCAAGGTCGGCATCATAGGAGAGGATGAAGTTGGGGTCACCTTCCTCGGTGTCCTCATTGTAGGGCTCAACAGCGGTGCCGTCAACAAGAATCTGTTCAACAACACAACCGGTGGCGGACTCAGCAATGATGGTGGCAGAGGAACCTTGAGCAGGAGTGATGGTGGTGCCGCAAGCGGGCTCGCCACCATAGTAAGCACTACCGAACTCTTCGTTAGTGCAGGAAACCTCAATGTTGTTGCGGGAGACCTCACGGGCGGGGCCGACAACAAGACGAATCATAGGATTGTAGTCGACATGCCAACTAGAGAAAGTGCTTCCGGAGCCTTCTCCACCGTAGCTGGGGTCGAGAACATAGTTCTGATACTGGTTGGGAGTGTAGTAATTGGCCCACTTGGCAGTAGCATCGTTGTTGCGGAAATAGATGATTGTGTCGTAACCATCGCGGGTGGGGGAAGCCATGCGGTAGCTACCCATAGCCTCGTGAGCAAGTGCAAAGTAGCCTTCTTCCTCAAGGGTATAACCAACGCGGAAGCTGGTGTTGGCAGTCAAAGCGGGTTGCTCGGGGAAGGGGATGTAGACGGTGTTGTAGTTACCGTTCTCAAGGTAACCGTTGCTCAGACGACCGATAACGGTGCTGTCGTTGACATCGCTGTCGGTGATGGTCTTTACGTTAGCACCAGTGGTAACGGTGTTGAAGCTGACGGAACCGCCGTCATACTCGTCCGTAAGAAGAGTTGCGGAAATTTTGGCACCAGTACTGTGGAAGCCGTCAGCGGGGGAAGCGACCAACTCTACGCCATGGATAACCCAATCCTCGGGCACAACCTGATCGGTGGTGTAACGGGAAGTGACCATGTAACCAGCCTGATAGAAATGGACCGCATCTGCATCATCAGTAACATACCAGTTGTTGCCGCTGTAGACATAGCCAAACAGATAGTAGTTGTAGGGGCTATAGGTAAGAATGCCATTGTCATGAGCCCAACGGTACTCGTTGTTTTCGTTGGCGGTCGTAACCTGGTAGTACATGGTGTCGAAAGTGAGGGAGACATTGTCGTTGCTCAACTGGACATACATGTAGTTGTCACCGGCAGTAGCGGTGGGCAGAGCAGAACCAGTGCCGTGGGCAGTGTGGTTGATGTAGCCATACCAGCCACGATAGCTCATCGAATCGGGGAGCAACCAACCGGCGCGGTCCACGTAGACACCGCTGATGGTGCTCACGGGGAGGGTACCGTTGTTGTAGGACTGGACAAGAGTTTGGTTGGAGAGGTCGGCATCGAGGTGGTAGAGGTTGGCGGAGGTGTTGGCCTGGGCGATGGCACCGGTGTTATTGACCTGGGCATACCAAGCGGGATTGATGGTCATGTTCTGGGGAATCATGCCGTAGTTGCCCTCAACATATTCCTGGTCGTATTTCTTCAGGCGGTTGGGCTCGCCAGCGAGGACGCTGATATCATCAACAATCCAATAGTAGCCGTAGGTATTGCTGTTGCGGTCGAGGGATTTGTAGCGGAGACGGATGGAGATGGTATTGCCGGCAGCAGCAACGGGGAGGTTATAGGAGTACATGCCCCACAAGGAACCATTGACGTCCACATCGACACCGGTGGTATTGATTTCCGTTTCAACCCAAGTGGAACCATTGTCGATGGAATAGTCGAGGTAGCAGTGATCGTAGTATTTACGATAGTATTGGAAGAATTTAACGTCAACCACACTAGCCGTAGAGGCATCGATACTGTCGATGCGGATATAGGCGTTAAAGTTGCCGGAATAGGGGGTGCGCTGGTCGTACAAGGACATCATCATCCAACCGTTCTCAGCGGAAGAGGTGGCAGTGTCCAAGTAGTACAGCATGTATTCCAAAAAGACATCATTACCGCCAAAATAGCTCTGGACCAAGGCCGGATAAATATTAGCAGCCGATGTTAAAGTGGAGGTTTCGGCATTTGCCCAACGATGCCAAGTGGCAAAGTCGTAGTTTTCAGCGTGACCTTCTATGCCGCCACTGATGACACCAGTAGAATAGCCAGAGTTGGCAACGGAGAAATCAACGGTGACGAACGGAGTGGCATCTTTGGTGAAGAGGGAACTGCTGTAGTCGTTCTGGACTTGAGCCACCTTGGCAGGAGCTTTGTACTCCTTCATGCGAGGTGTGGCCGTCTGAGCGAAAACAAACGTCGCGCACAGGGCGAAGGTTAGAATCATTAATGTTTTTTTCATTGTTGTTTGTAATTTTGATGAATAATAAATTTCAAGTCTATATATTTCAAAACTCTCATTTACAAATCCTTGCGTCATTGCCATGAGGGTTCGTCCACATTCATTAAAACACTGCAAATGTATGTTTTTTTTTTGACATGGAGAAACTTTTTTTGTTTTTGGGATTTTTTTTGACCTTTGTTTTTGGGCTCGGGTAGCAAACAAAAGTTCCATGCGAGCTGGCATTGGATTTGGTCGGAAAGTCTGAGAGCTAGCACGCACAATACGGACTGTTGTTCGTTTCAAATACATAGTCAACATCCGTAACTCGGCTTTTTTGGGGGGCTGCGGAGTAATGGGCAGAAACGGTTATTTCGCTTGAATTACGCCAAAACTACGTAAGACGTGGTCAATGGAGTATAACATATTTCTATGTCTGCGGAAGACTTAGCTTGCTGCCGAGCTAAATAAATTGCTAGCCTATACAATAAAAACTCCAAAAAACAGTTTCAGTTCTTAGCAGTAATTGCAGACGCATGTTGGGAAAAAATAATTTGTATACATTTTTATTTGCCTTAGCTTTTTTGTTGGCCTCTTGTGCTAGTCACAAACAGGTTGCGGTTGCCCAAAATTCTTCGCATCATCGCAAGCCTTCATTGGAAGTAACTGAAGCCCAACTTAAAATAGAGGCCCAACAAATCGATGCCACTGCTTTGTTGCTTGTTGGCAAACAGCAAGAAGCTGCGGAGGGTTTTCTCAAACTTCTGAAGGACAACCCTACGTATGCTCCGGCACATTACGAACTGGGCAGGATATACCTTTCTGCAGGTCGGCTCGACAGTGCGCTTTATCACTCGAGTCAGGCTTTCCGTTCACAATGCAACAACCTTTGGTACGAACTTCAACTTGCACAAATATACGAGCAACAGCGAGATGCCGAAAACCTTGTGACCACATGGGAGGACATCGTCCGGCGCAACCCAGACCGACCCGACTTCTATTACAGTCTCTCCAATGCTTATCTCCTCTTTGGTAATGTCACAGCCAGCATTGAAGTGCTTGACCGTGTGGAAAAGCGTTTTGGCATCACCGAGTCTGTCTCCCTTCAGAAGCAGAAACTTTGGCTTGCTATCCAAAAACCCGAGAAGGCGCGCAAGGAATTGGAAAAGCTTGCCGAAGCCATGCCGACCGAAAGCCGCTACAACGCCATCCTTGCCGAGTCATATGTGGCTGAGAAAAATTATACAAAGGCCCTCCAATATTACAACAGCGTCCTCCGTAACGATCCAAACAATGAGGATATTCATATTTCCTTGGCCGCCTGCTACCTGGCTATGGGCAATCTTCCCCAAACCTACACCCATCTCCGCCTTGGTGTTCTCAACTCCGATGTAAGTTGCTCCGATCGGCTCACCTACATTACCGAACTTCTGCGTAACGAAAAGTTTTTTACCGCCTATAGCGAGCCCTGTTTTCGCCTAGCCGATACTGTGGCTAGTCAGTGCTCGGGCGAAAGTAGGCATGCGTTCCTTTACGGTCAAATTTTGGCAGCTCAGAAGCGTTATTCCGAAGCTACCGTCCAATTTGTCAAGAAACTCGAATCCGACAAGAGCCAATACGATGTTTGGGAGGCTCTTTTGATTTGCGAAAGCATGGTAGACGATACTAGTGCCGCATTGCTCGGGCATGCTAGTCAAGCCGCAGAATTGTTCCCTCTTCATCTTTTTCCATACATTATCCTCACTCAAGGCTATCTCCAATTAGGCGACTGCCAGAAAGCCAAACAGTATTTCGACCGTTGTCTTATGGTAGCCCCCAACGACAATCGGGTGAAAGATCTCCGACAAATCCTCCATCAGTTATGCGAATAGTACGTTATGTCCTCCCTTTTGTCGCTGTTATTCTGCTCTTGGCCACGGGATGCCGTAGCCATAGAGATGCCACCCGCCACAGCAAGCCCGATACTACGGCCGCAATACTCATCGATGTGCCCGTGGTGCCCTCTAGTGCCCCCCACTACTATACGGCTAATTTCACCGCTTTGGTACAGGGGTACTCCGTCAATGGTCAGTTGCGCATTCAATCCGACAGTATTGTCTGGCTCAGTGCCTCCAAGGTCATTGAACTGGGCCGTGCTTGTTTCACTCCCGACTCTGCCGTTATCTATGCCAAAGTGATGGGTCGTGCTTTCCGTGGAACTTATACCGATTTTTACAGGCGTTTTCACTACCGCACCACCTTTGATGAGCTCTACCGGCTTGTCATGTCTAACGATGCCGAGGCCCAACTGGCGGACATCATCTCCAGTATCGGTCTCGAAGCCACTGTCCGCCTTAGCCCCGTCAAGGAAGTTGATAGTATCAGCTTTCCAATGGCAGTCCCCAATAAGGTCAATCCTCTTTAACGTCTATAGTTCACCACGCATATTGTTACTTGATTTCCAAGCCTTGTCTCATGAAAAGAAAATGCGCTGCTACCCTGTTCGTTTGCATGTTGGCTCTGCTTCAGGTTCGGTCCTATGCCCAATCCGTCCAATCTGCTAGCGACACCGCCAAGGCTGCCAGTATTATCGACAACTATATTAGTTTTATTGATTTCGAACCTATTTTAAAGGATAGCATATTGAGTGTGGTCTCTTATGTTATCGACCGCGAACATCCGCAGGACACCATGACCATCTACCATTGGTATGGGAAGGGGCGCCAGCTCCGCATCGAGATGTGGCAGAAGGGCGAAATCCAGGAGGGATTTTATTCCAATGGCAAGAAACTTTTCCGTATGTTTCGGCCGGCTGTGCGATCGTGGGTCGACCTCACGCAGGACAACTTCTACAATTACACCCTCTCACACGACATTCGTGGAGCCCTCTACAACTGGCGCTCCAAAGGTGCCGAGGTTCGGTACGCCGGTCAATATAAGTTCGATGGCCACAGTGTTGACCGCGTTTTTGTCTCTTCGCCTGGTATTTTCGACCGTTATTATTTTTTTGAGAAGGAAACTGGGCTCCTCTTTATACTTACTGAACAGGATCACATTTTTGGTGATGCTAAAAAGACCAAGGATGCCCAACGGGTCGATTGGCGTGCTTGGCACGAATTCACGCCTTTTTGTGGAATCCTCCTTCCTTCTATAGAGTCCTACCAATGTGGACAAAATCAAATTGTTTTCATCTATCGGCACTACTGTTTTGAGCCTTATCGGCCTGACCTTTTTACCGAGGACTATCACAAAATGTAATAATCTTGTTTGACGATATGTCTATTTTCGACAACCCTGAGGAATATTATATGCGGCAGGCCCTAGGTGAGGCCAAGGCAGCTCTTACTGAAGGCGAGATTCCCGTGGGAGCGGTCATTGTCAGCGGTGATCGCATCATTGCACGCGCTCACAACAATACCGAACGTCTCCATGATGTTACTGCCCATGCCGAAATGCTTGCTTTTACTGCAGCTACTAATTTCCTTGGCGCCAAATATTTAACAGACTGTACTTTATATGTTACTCTCGAGCCTTGCGCAATGTGTGCCGGAGCTGCGGGATGGGCTCAGATAGGGCGCATTGTCTACGGCGCTTCTGACCCTAAGCGTGGTTTCGAACGCCTTGGCCATGCAATGCTTCACCCCAAAACCATCGTTAGGAGTGGTCTCTTGAAGGAAGAGTGCGAGACGATTCTCAAATCTTTTTTTCAACAACACCGAAGTTGACATCTCAACAAATGGAAACTAGAACATTAAAATATTGATTATATGAAACCAACATTATTAGTTTTGGCTGCCGGCATGGGTAGCCGTTATGGTGGGCTTAAACAGATGGACGGCGTGGGGCCTAATGGTGAGATTATCATGGATTACTCTATCAACGATGCCATCTGTGCAGGTTTCGGTAAGGTAGTTTTTGTCATTCGTCACGATTTTGCGGAGGCCTTTCAGCAAAAAATCAATGCTGGGCATTTCGGTAACCGTATCCAGGTGGAGTATGTCTATCAAGAACTTGACAAACTGCCTGAAGGCTTTAATGTCCCAAAAGGGCGAGAGAAACCTTGGGGTACCAACCATGCTATCCTTATGGCCAAAGAAGTTATTCACGAGCCGTTCGCAATCATCAATGCAGATGATTTCTATGGTCGTGATGCCTTTATGGTCATCGGAGACTATCTTCGCACCATAGAAGGCATCAATGGACACTATTGTATGGTGGGATATCGTTTGGAGAATACCCTCAGCGAGAATGGCACTGTTTCACGCGGTGTGTGCAATATCGATGCCAATGGCAACCTTTCCGGCATGACCGAGCGCACTAGCATTGGTCGCGGTGACGGTGGTGTTATCCAGTATAGGGATACCGATGGGTCGTTCCATTCGCTCGCGCCAGAAACTACTGTCTCGATGAATCTCTTTGGTTTTACCCCAGACTATTTTGTCCAAAGCGAGAAACTTTTCGTACAGTGGCTTGGAGAGCACGGCACCGAGATGAAGTCCGAGTACTACATTCCTTATGCTGTCAATACCTTCATCAACAGCGGGTACGCCACAATGAAGGTACTAAAGACCACTGCCCAATGGTTCGGTGTTACTTATAAGGAGGACCGTCCCATGGTGGTTGACCGTCTCAAGCAACTTCATGATTTGGGTATCTATTGATGGATTCCTACTCTGAAATAATAGCCTTTGCACGCAATCACCTCGATGAGGATCCTCTGAAGTTGCTTTTGCAGCAAAAACGCTATCCATCGGTAGACCTCAAATTAGTGGCGCAGCAACTCGAAGGGCAGAAGCAAGCGTTGGTCAAATGGCCAACACTTGCCTATTGTACCGATTACTTCTATCCGCCAAAACTAAACCGCGAGCAGAGCTCTTCCGAAGTCGTCGCCCGATACAAAGCACTTCTTTTCCAATCCCTTGGAGGAGGTACCCTCGCTGATCTAACTGGTGGCATGGGGGTCGACAGTTACTTTATCGCGCAGTGGGCTTCCTATGTCGATTATTTCGAACTCAACCCAATCCTTGCTACTATTGCCGAGCGCAATTTCAATGTGCTTGGTCAGAGTAATATCGCTTGCCATCAAGGCGACAGTATTGCCCTTTTGCAGGGAAGCGGTGTCCACTACGACATGATTCTTCTTGATCCCGCCCGACGCGATGAAAATGGGAACAAGGTAGTCGCTTTTGAGAATTGTACTCCCAACATCCTACGGTGTCTCGACCTTTTGCTTGACCGTTGCAGGTATCTTATGATCAAGGCCTCTCCCATGGTTGATATTCATCAGGCTCTTTGTCAGTTGCCACAAACTGTCCAAGTCCACATCGTTGCACTTCGCAACGAATGCAAAGAGGTCCTTTTTCTCCTCCAGTCTGGAAATGGTGCCGATATTCCCTCCATCTGCTGCCTAAACCTTTCTTCCAATTCTTTGGGTACCTTGAATCTGGCTGCACAAGCAAAATGTTTCAGCTATCCTCAGGAATCTTCCGCCTCTCCCACCTTTGCTACCCAAATCGGCCATGGGGACTACCTCTACGAGCCTAATGCCGCCCTTATGAAAGGTGGTTGTTTCAACCTTATCAGCCAATGTTATGGTCTCGACAAACTCTCCTGCAACACTCATCTTTACACATCTTCCCGCTTCTTGCCCAACTTCCCAGGACGCATCTTTCAGGTTATTGAGGAAGTTTCAATCAATTCCAAAAAATTAGCGCATCTCTTACCTGAGCATAAAGTTCATGTCATCTCCCGCAACTATCCTCTCACTTCCGACCAACTTCAAAAAAAACTAAAACTCTCCGAAGGTGGCTCACTCTTTCTCATCGCTGCCACTCTTTCTTCAACTCCCCGCGTTTGGCTCTGCCAGCGGTGCAATGTGTCTCCATAAACATACGAACAGGTCTCTATCAAAAAAAGAGGCGGCTAGGGATTCCATAGCCGCCTCTTTCGGTAGTTTCTGTAGAGGAATTAAGCGCCGAGTTCGAGGCGTTTGAAACCGGTGCAGGTAAGGTTCTTGTCTGCATTGGAGAGGAACTGGCGAACGGTCATTTTGTTTTCCATAATGTACTCCTGCTCAACCAAAGTGTTCTCTTTAAAGAATTTGTTCAAACGACCATTGGCAATCTGCTGGATTTGTTGCTCGTTGAGGGTTGCGGCTTTCTTTTCAGCTTCTTCAACTTTGATTTTCTTGGCCATTTCCACTTGTTCGGCGGTGATCCAACCCTTGCTCATATTGGATTGCATATGCTCTTCGCTGTCGACGTGGGCGGGGTTGATGCCAGCCTTTTTCAGAGCAGCATCAACAGCCTTGCCAATGAGCTCTTCACGGGTCTTTTCGGCGGCAATCGCAAGCTCTCTATCTTTCACCTCTTGAGGAATGCTGTCGGCGTCCAAAGCCAATGGACGCATGGCAACGACCTGCATGGCAACATTGTGCCCAACCTCATCGAAGCCTTCCTGACTTAGCCCGATGATGGAGGCCATGCGGTTGCCGGGGTGGATGTAGGCATAGACTTTGGGGGCTTCAATGGTCTCAAAATGGGCCAACTCTATCTTTTCGCCAATCTTTCCAATTTGGTCAGTGATGCAGTCCCGAACCTTACGGCCGTTGAGTTCCATGTCCATCACCTGATCCTTGTTAGTGAGGTGCTGGGACATAGCGGTATCAAGAATGGAGGTGGTAAACTCGACAAAGCCGGCGTTGGTGGCCACGAAATCGGTCTCGCAGCTCAGCATGATGAGCGCTCCGTAGTTGCCGCAACTCTTGGCCAAAACGCAACCTTCATTTGCATCGCGGTCGGCGCGTTTAGCAGCCATTTTTTGACCCTTCTGACGAAGGAAGTCAATCGCTTTTTCGAAATCGCCATCGCATTCTACGAGGGCTTTCTTGCAGTCCATCATACCGACACCCGTCAGCTGACGAAGCTCATTAACCTGTTTTGCAGTGATATTTGCCATATTGGTATTGGCTTTGGGAGCTTCGTTTCTGGGGCGACGGGGACGGGTCTTTCTTTCGGTGGAAACTTCCCCATTTTTTACTTCACCCTCTTCCTCGTTTTGGGCGTCTTTGTTGAGCATTCGCTCATTAAGACCTTCCTGAATCGCTTCCGCCATATGTTTCAGGATAGCGGCAATCGATTTGGAGGCATCATCGTTAGCGGGGATGGGAAAGTCAATAAGGTCGGGGTTGCAGTTGGTGTCAACGATAGCAAAGGTGGGGATGTTCAGTCGACGGGCTTCGGCAACGGCAATATGCTCCTTGTTGATGTCAACAACAAACAAGGCACTGGGTAGGCGGGTGAGGTCAGCGATGGACCCGAGATTCTTGTCCAATTTGGCACGCTCGCGATTCACCTGAAGGCGTTCACGCTTGCTGAAGTTGTTGAAGTCTTTGTCGTGCATTAACTGGTCGAGATTGTTCATCTTCTTCACAGCTTTGCGAATGGTAGCAAAATTGGTAAGCATGCCACCGGGCCAACGCTCGGTTACAAAAGGCATGTCAACGCTCTTGGCCATTTCGGCAACAACGTCCTTGGCCTGTTTCTTTGTGGCAACAAAAAGGACTTTCTTGCCGCTTTTGGCAATTTGTCTCAAGGCATTGGCAGCTTCGTCTGCCTTAACGATGGTCTTCTGAAGGTCAATAACGTGGATACCGTTGTGCTCCTTGAAAATATAGGGAGCCATTTTGGGATTCCATTTTCTCTTCAAGTGACCAAAATGACAACCAGCTTCAAGTAATTCTTCAAATTTTAAATCAGTCATTGTTCTTTCTTTTTTGTTTACGTTCCTAAATTTTGTTTTGAAGTTGCAAAGGAATCGTTGTGTTTATTTTGTACGTTCCCCGCTACTTCACAAACTGCTACCAATTGTCGGGTAGTCCTTTCTGTGTGTCGGGTTTTTCTGCTTTTGCCTTGGGCAGCAGAACTGGCAACTCGACGGAGTCTCGCGGCAATTTGGATTCTAAACTTTTTCTTGATTTGACGCTTGTGGTTTTGAGGTCCTAAAGCCCAGTAGTTCTTTGTCTATTACCCAGCAACTGCATGGCTTTCCTGCTCTCTCTACACCTTTAGCAAACTAACGTTTACTGAACTGGAAGCGCTTACGGGCTT
Organism: uncultured Bacteroidaceae bacterium; assembly: GCA_964483145.1. Classification (GTDB taxonomy): domain Bacteria; phylum Bacteroidota; class Bacteroidia; order Bacteroidales; family P3; genus Colimorpha. The sequence goes on along the minus strand of CAZAAK010000067.1, from coordinate 2,156 downwards.
TGGGCTGACCGGGCTTTTTACGCTCAACCATACGCGGGTCGCGCATCAGAAAGCCCTCTTTCTTCAAAGCAGGGCGGTCCTCAATGTTGTTCTCACATAAGGCACGGGCGATAGCCATGCGCAAGGCTTGGGCTTGGCCAGTGATGCCACCGCCATCAAGATTGGCTTTGATGTCCCATTCGCCTTCGGCATTGGCAACCTGAAATGCTTGGTTGACAATGTACTGCAGCGGACCAGTGGGGAAATATTCTTTATAATCTCTGTTGTTGACAACAATCTTGCCAGTGCCGGCAGTCATGTAGATGCGGGCAACGGAGCATTTTCTTCTGCCAATTGTGTTGATTACTTCCATATGCTGTATTATCTAACTTCGTTAATATTGATGGCTTTAGGATTCTGACCCTGATGCGGATGCTCGGAACCGGCGTATACATGAAGGTTACGATAGAGCTGGTCTCCAAGGCGATTCTTGGGGAGCATGCCTCTAATGGCGTGTTCGAGAACGCGCTCGGGGTGGCTAGCAAGAACCTTCTCGGGTGTGGTCTCACGCTGACCACCGGGGTAGCCGGTGTAACGCTGATAAATCTTGTCGGTCATCTTTTTGCCGGTGAAGACAACCTTCTCGGCATTGATGACGATGACATTGTCGCCGCAGTCGACGTGCGGGGTGAAGCAAGGTTTGGTCTTGCCACGAAGGATGTTGGCAACACGGGTAGCCAAACGTCCAACGGTCTGATTCTCGGCGTCAACGAGCACCCATTCCTTTTGGACGGTATTCTTGTTGGCGGAGATTGTTTTGTAACTTAACTGATCCATTTTATTTTAACGATGATGTTTCTTCAATTTTTTGTTTTCTCTCAAGAAAAGACTTTTGTATAAATCTTTCTCTGTTCAAAAAAAGTTGCCGCAACTGCTTCGCTTTTCCTGCCCATAAGGGGGTGACGGATAACCTCCTAAAGACATTTTTCAAACAATTTCTCGGCATACATTTTTTCACTTAACATACTGTCCATGAGGCATGAACGGGTAAACAACAAGACCTCTATCCACTATGCTAAGGAAGCGCAAAATTACAAACTTTTTTTGGATTGGCAAAATTATGGACTATTTTTTTGTGTTGAAAAGTCCCCTTTTCCATAATCTTCTGCTCCCCCCCGCCGAACTGTTTCAGTACCGCAGAAAGAAGCGCTGACCATTTGTCCTACCCGTAATTTTTCGGTAGAGAAGAGCTGGGGCTGTTTTTTCTCCCCCCCCCCCTTAAGCCCGATTACAAATACCTCTTCATGTCCTGACCTTCTACACCGGCAAACAACTCGATGAGATCTTTGGCTGGACTAGAGTTGACTTTGGGTAGTAATACCTCCTCAATTTGGAAGAATCCCACTTCCGCCGACATCTGTACAAGAATCTTGATGGGACGGCTTTCGCCAGCCTTGATAAACACCTTGTCGATAGAGTTGGCAGAGTACTTGTGTATGTCGCCCATCCTTGGGGCCGAATGAATTTCAATGGGGATGCGCGCGCGTCCCTTGGTCATGTCGCAACCATCGGCAACAAGGATAAGCCCCGCCTCAATAGAATGGATTTTGCGTGTGCCCATATGGCCGATGATACCTTCCATTGCTGTGGAGCGGATGACCACACGGCGCATCAAGTCATTGGGATTGGGAAGATTCTTGAGGAGGATTCGGTCAATGATCCCATAAGCTAGAATGCCTGAGTATAGTTCGTGGTCCTGACGCCCGATTGTCATGCCGAAATCGTGGCAGAATGCCGCCAGTGCTGCAGCCGTGACACTGTCGTCGAATGTCCCCATTTGTTCGCGTTGCAACGTGGTGGGAATACCGGCTTGGTTGAGGATTTTGAGCATCTTGAGGACATTGCAGCAGACGGTGCGCATGTGTACGGGACCGTGGTCGTTAAATCCGAGACGAGCAATAGACACCTTGTTGGCATAATCTTGCATTGCTTGAATTTCTTCGTCATGGATAAGGTCATTAACTACATGCAACGGCAAATCGCCGTGGTCAGCAGTAGAGCTCACAATCTCCTGTGTTAGTCGCAATAACCACTGCTCAACATTAATTTCCTTGGGTGATTTCATATAGTACTCCCCATTTTTAGACAGGGTTAATATTCAGTTATACTCATTGTTA
>CAZAAK010000066.1:0-13372 GCA_964483145.1 uncultured Bacteroidaceae bacterium | reverse complement strand
CCGAAAAGCGGGCTACATGAGCGCAGCGACAGAAAAAAAACCAAGCGCCGGCGCCGGCCGGCGGAAAAAAAATAAAAAAAAGAACCAAGAACGATGATAAAAATAGAATCCAAACGAAAGAAACAGGAGAACATCCTAAGGGAGTACCCCGGCGCCGTGATATGCGACGTGACCAGCCGCGCTACCGACGGGCTGGTCCGGCTGAGCCCGTTCTACCCGCACGGGGGCATCCCCGTGCCGTTTAGCGAGGGCTACAGCGCGATGAGCGTGGAGGGGATTTGGCAGGGGCTGAAGGTGTTTGAAGGCGAGAACGTGGACCTGGAGCTGCTGCACAACAGCACAATGAAGAACCTCAAGCGCTCCGTGCGGACGCACGGCAGGGTGCTTGGGCACCGCCGCGGGGTACACGGGACGGAGATTCTGGGCTACGTGGAAGCCAAGCGGCAGATATACCTGCCCACCTACCGCTGGGTGCTGGAGAACAAGGTGCAGGACATCGTGGAGCGGATGCGCGAGGCCAGCCGGGAGCGCACCATTGTGCTGCTGGACTACAACACCTGCTGCGAGGTGGATAGCGCCACCAAACCCCTCTCACACGCCTACCTAGTAAAGGCATATGTGGAGGGACTATACCCCTACGGCGACAAACAGCCCGCGGCGGACACGGGAGCGGATAATAAAAAGGGCGAACTGACGTTATTTTGACTATAGAAACAGAGAAGCATGGAACTAAAAGACAACTACACACAGTATCAGGCGATATGTAAGCGCCACGGCATAGGCAAGCTATACCACTTTACGGACCGCGACAACCTAGAGTCCATCATCCGCAACGGAGGGCTGTACTCGTGGGCGGACTGCGAAAGCAAGTCCATAGGCATTGCCAAGCCTGGCGGCAGCGACGTTTCGCGCCAATTGGATATGCGCGACGGTTTGCAGAACTATGTAAGGGTGAGCTTTACGGAGCGGCACCCATGATGTACGTGGCGATGAACGACGGGCGCATCTCCAACCCCGTGGTGCTAGAGATAGACCCGCAGGTGATCTGGTGGAAGCAGACCCGTTATGCCGACCGCAATGCAACCAAGAACGGCGCCTCGATGGGCAGCGAACTAGCCGACTTTGAGGCGATACACTTCGACTCGGTGAAGGCAAAGACACACTTTGACTTAAGTGAGGACGAGCAGCCGTTCTACCAAGCCGAGGTGCTGGTGAAGAACCACATTCCGCTGGAGTGCATCACCAATATAGGCAACTTTGGCATCACCGTGCCCAACGGGCCGCAGGTTTTGCAGAGCAAGGCATCCTACACGGCGCAGATTACGCGCAACACCCCAACGGCGTTCATCTTTATGGTGGACCACTCGGGAAGCATGCGTAGGACGACCACCTTGCTAGGTGAGGAGATGACAATGGCCGAAGCGGCGGCACGCATCGTCAACCAGCAAATCAACGAGTTGGTGTATAGATGCGTCAAGTCGAACGAGACGCGCCACTACTACGACATTGCCGTGGTAGGCTACGGACAAGAAGCCTATAGCGGGTGGAACGGCGGGCTGCAGGGGCGCACCTTTGTGCGGCCGGACGAGCTGCAGAACAACCCGTTTAAAAAGATTGTGGTGCGCGAGGAGAAACACTCGCGCAGAGGCACCGAAATAAAGGAGGTGAAGAAGGTGCAGTGGCTGGAAGCACGCAGAGATGGAGGCGAAACGCGTGTGGATAAGGCCTTTGACGTGGTGCGCGACCTGCTGGAGGAGTGGATGGTGGAGCACCACGACAAGGACTGCTACCCGCCAACGGTGATAAACATCACCGACGGCGCTTTTAACGGGGCGACCAAGGAGCATGTGCTGCAGCAAGCCAACGAAATCAAGTCGATGTTCACCAACGACGGCAACGTAATACTGTTCAACATACACTTTGCCCCAGGCAAGTCGGCGGCGGAGGTGATTTGCCCCATCGACAAGAGCGAGCTGGGCGGGGATGCCTATGGAGAGACACTGTTTGAGATGTCGAGCTTGCTGCCGCTGAGGTACAACGACGACATTTCGCGCAGCCTTGGCGACGACCGTCGGGGCCGCCATGTGGCGATGGGCGTGAACGCCGATGCAACCTCGCTAATCAAACTTATGGACATCGGCACGCCAACCAACATCGGCAGATAGCGCCACATGAAGACAAAATACAACCATAGAACTACAGGAAAGTTTGAAGAGGGTTGCAACAACGAGGATTACGCCCTAGCCCACGAAGGGATGATAGCGGTGTCGGACGGTGCCGGCGGGGGCGGACTGTTTGCCGAGAAGTGGTCGCGCTACTTGCTCAAAAAGTTGCCGCACGCGCCAATAGAGAGTGCCGACGACCTGGACGGCTGGATAGGCGGCATATGGGAGATGTTCTACAACAGTTGCGAGCAAGAGGCAAAGCGCCTGGGCGGCATGTCGCTGGACAAGTTCTACGACGAAGGCTCCTTTGCTACCCTGGTGGCCGCATGGTGGACGGCCAACGACAGTTGCCGCTGGATGGACTATGGCGACAGCGTAGCATTTCATTACAACCGTGCCACCGGTCGGCTGGAGCACAGCTTTGGCAGGCTAGGCGACTTTGACGAGCCGCCGTATTTGATCAACTGCAAGGACGAACTGCGCAAGGAAGGCTTCCGCGCGGGCGTATTCCGCACGGGAGGGGAATCGGTGGTTTTTGCGGCAAGCGATGCGCTGTCGCACTACATAATGATGATGTATGCGGCATCGCGGCGCGACGAGTTTGCGGATGAGTTATCCGAGGCCATCGGCCACCACTCCAAGAACGAGAATTACATCAAGGCTGCGTTGGGGCTGGGAAAGATTGATTTTGAGAAGGATGTGCTGGAGAAACTCATGCACTGCATCCATAGCAGGCCGGCATTTCTGAAGTACCTCCGGGGCTTAGAAAGGCAGGGCTTGCTGGCCCACGACGACTATTCGCTGGCGCTGATGTACCCTAAAAGGGTCCGGACTAGTCCGGCGGCGGTTGCCGATGGCATGATGGAATAAAGCCCTCCCAGGCGTAAACCTCGGCTTTGATTGGCGCGTGCGCTCGGCGCACAAAAAAAGGTGGATTCCCACGAGAATCCACCTTTTTTTTCGATGTGTTTTTGACTTACCTATGCTGCTGCTATCAATCCACCTTGATGGGCTGGATGTGCTCGTGGAGGAAGGCGCGCAGGTTGTCGATGGGGATGCGCTGCTGCTGCATGGTGTCGCGGTCGCGGACGGTGGCGCTACCCTGGACAAGGGTGTCGTTGTCGATGGTGATGCAGAAGGGGGTGCCGATGGCGTCCTGCCGGCGGTAGCGTCGGCCGATGGCATCCTTTTCGTCGTACTGTAGCATAAAGTCGTATTTGAGGGCGTCCATAATTTGGCGAGCTTTTTCGGGGAGGCCATCCTTTTTGACCAAGGGGAGGATGGCGGCTTTGTAGGGGGCGAGCACTGCGGGGAGGCTGAGGAGGGTGCGGGAGGAACCATCGGGGAGGACCTCGTCCTTGAGGGCATGGCTGAAGATGGCCAGGAAGGTGCGGTCGACGCCGATAGAGGTTTCGATGACGTAGGGGGTGTAGCTCTCGTTGAGCTCGGAGTCGAAGTACTGGAGCTTCTTGCCGCTGAACTCGCTATGGCGGCTGAGGTCGAAGTCGGTGCGGCTGTGGATGCCCTCGAGCTCCTTAAAGCCGAATGGGAATTCGAACTCGATGTCGGTGGCGGCATTGGCGTAGTGTGCCAGTTTTTCGTGGTCGTGGAAACGGTATTTTTGGGCAGGGATGCCAAGGGCCAAATGCCAACGGAGACGTTCCTCCTTCCAGTGGTGGAACCATTCGAGCTCGGTGCCGGGGCGGACGAAGAACTGCATCTCCATCTGCTCGAATTCGCGCATGCGGAAGATGAACTGCCGTGCAACAATCTCGTTGCGGAAGGCTTTGCCGATTTGAGCAATGCCAAAGGGAACTTTCATGCGGCCAGATTTTTGTACGTTGAGGAAGTTGACAAAGATGCCCTGGGCTGTTTCGGGGCGGAGGTAGAGGGTGTCGCTGTCGTCGGAGACCGAGCCCATTCGGGTGGCGAACATAAGGTTGAACTGGCGCACGTCGGTCCAGTTGCGGGTGCCGCTGATGGGGTCGACAATGCCGAGGTCGAGGATGAGTTGTTTGAGGCCTGCGAGGTCGTTGGCGTTCATGCAGGAGGCATATTGGTTGCGGATTTCGTCGATTTGCTTCTGGTGCTCGAGGACGCGGGCATTGGTAGTGACGAATTGCTGGCGGTCGAAGGCGTCGCCGAAACGTTTGGCTGCCTTGGCGCATTCTTTGTTAATTTTGTCCTCAATCTTGGCAATATGGTCCTCGATAAGGACATCGGCGCGGTAGCGTTTCTTGGAGTCGCGGTTGTCGATGAGGGGGTCGTTGAAGGCATCGACGTGGCCGGAGGCCTTCCAGATTTTGGGGTGCATGAAGATGGCGGAGTCGATGCCGACGATGTTTTCGTGGTACTGCACCATGGCGCGCCACCAGTATTGTTTGATGTTGTTTTTGAGCTCGGTGCCCAGCTGGCCGTAGTCGTAGACTGCAGCTAGGCCGTCGTAGATTTCGCTAGAGGGGAAAATGAATCCGTACTCTTTGGCGTGGGAGACGACTTTTTTGAATAATTCTTCTTGGGTTGCCATTTTCTTTTTTGTTGTGGATTAAGGGTTAATAATTGTAGTTGACAGCGCTAGCGGGGAGTGGATGGAAATCAATCAAAGAATTTCCACGTTACGCCATAGAAGAGGCCGAACTGCCGAGCGGGATAGCCTGGGATGATGCAGTAGGCGTTTTGCTCAAGCAGGGCGTTGAAGTGGCCGGCTTTGACGTAGATGGTGGCGCGCTTGATTTGTAGGTTGAGGAAGAAGTCGGCCCAAAGGTAACCGCCCACCTGCTCCTGACTCTGACGGTAGAAGATGCCGAGAGTGGGGTCGAAGGCATCGGCGTAGAAGCGTGTGTGATAGCGCAAGTCGAAACCGGTTTGCACATGAAGCGCCCCGCGGAAAACCTTGAAGTCGGTGTAGAGAGAGTTTTTGCTGGCAAAGAGCGGCACGCGTACTTGGCTTTGGTCGCTACTATACTGGAGGTGCTGCTGCATGTCGAAATGGAGCCAGCGGGTGAGCGTTAGGTAAAGGTTGGCACGCCCTTGCAGGAGCAGGGCACTACCATCGGCTTGTTGAGGCTGGTAGGTAACAGCACCACTGCTGAGGTTGGTTTGCTCGAACCACACATTGTGGCTGATGTGGCTGGCACATAGGTGTACGTCCAAAAGGCCCTCACGGTGGTAGTCGGCCTCGACTTGGCGCACGCCCACGGACTTGGGAGTGGAGGAAAGGGGATTGGCCGCATAGAGGCATTGCGCAAAGTAGACAAGCTCCGGCTGGCAGGCCTTAACCACGGCATGGAGGCTGAGGCTTTGCGTGGAGCGGCCCACAGTGTCGCGGAAAGGCAGTAGCAGGCGGGCATCGAGGTTGTACTCGGAGAGATTTGGCACCACCTCGCCGTAGAGGCTGAACTCGGCGGCTGGCCAAGGGCTTACTTCAACGCGGGCAAAAGGATAGATTGCAACGCGGTGCAGACGAGTGTTGGTATAAAGGGCTGGGTTGAGTTGCAACCAGGCGAGTTGCGGACGGAGACCACCATGGATTTTGAGTGCATTGCGCCAACGGTGGTCCATGTAGGCATCGTTGGTCCAAAAGAGCATGGTGGAGAATTGGTGATAGAGGGAGGAGTCGGTGGCGGCGTAGCGGTATTTTTGGCGGTCGTACTGGAGCTCGAGGCCGAAGACTCCGGTGTTGTAGATATGCGGTGCATGAGGCTGGAGCGTATCATAACCCACGATGGTGTCGGCAAGCCGGTAGCGAGTGGTGTAGACAGTGGAGTCGCGCAAGAGGGAGTCGAGGGTGATGGAGTCGAAATAGGCAACCTGAACGGTGGTGGTGTCGGTGAGGGTGTCCACATACTGCTGCCGGATGGGGCGATACCACTCGAATTGACGGACTGTGTTGAAAGACTGCCTAGCAAACAGAGTGAGGCTGTTGTTGAGGCTCATGGCGTTGATGTTGACTACCTGGATGCCGGAGGTGTTGAGGAAGGTCTTGCCGAAGTAGGCCGAAGGGTTGGCGAGCCCCCCGTTTTCGCCCAGCACCATGCGTTGCCAAATAGCGCCAGCAGAGAACTGGTATCGAGCGTCGCGAGAGTAGCAATTGGTGTTGAAGTCGAGCAGGTGGTTGGTGGCGGCGCTATTGGAGAAGGCACCATCGGGGTTGATTAGATGATAGTCGAGAGCATAGTTCCAGCGGTTGGTGATATTTTGTGTATGGGTGAGGTGGACTTGATAGGACTGGTCGAGGGAGGTGTTGTAGGAGAGAACTTCGTATGGGGTTTGGGCTTGATAGAAAGTGATGTTGTCGGGCGTTTTGCAGTAGCCGGGATAAAGGGTGCGCTTGTAAACAAGCCCTGGGGTGGCGCTGAAGGAGGGGAAAATGGAATAGTGCGGATGCCCCAACTCACTGACGGTGAGGTAGTAGTTGCCGTTAAAGGCATCGAGGCAGTCGTGGAATTGGCTACCGGTGAGGCGGAGGCTGGGATGGCTGACTGACATAATCTTGACCTCCCCCGAGCGGCGGTGAAACATGAAGACGGAGGACTGCAGAGCGCTGTCGGGGACGTCGACATGGAATTCGATGCCAAGGGCGGAGCTTTCGGTGGAAGTGGTGTCGGAAGAGGCGGTGGAGTCGGGGGTGGCACTACCGCGGTTGGGAGTGCTTTGAGAGGTATTTTGGGTAGGGAGGTTGGAAAATCCGGAGAGACCACCGATGCTCCTTACCTGCCCCCACAAAAAGGAGGGCAGGATGGATAGGGACAGCAGTAATATGTACTTTCTACAGTTCAAAATGCGTAGCGGTTGAAAGGTTATTTGCCTTCCTGAAGAAAACGTTCGAGGTCCATGGCGGCAACACAACCCTTGCCGGCAGCTACAATGGCCTGCCGATAGTGTGGGTCGCAGACGTCGCCGGCGGCAAAGACGCCGGGGATGTTGGTGGCGCTACTGGGACTGGCAACTTTGATATAACCTTGCTCATCGAGGTCGATTTGCCCCTTGACAAAGTCGGTGTTGGGCTTGTGGCCGATGGCTACGAAGAACCCCGCAATGTCGATGTGGCGCATCTCACCGGTCTGGATGTTCTGAAGGTTGGCCCCGGTGACGCCATCGAGGTCGTTGCCGCAGATTTCCTTGGTGGTAGAGTCCCACACAACCTCAATCTTGGGGTTGGAGAGGACGCGATGCTGCATGGACTTGGAGGCGCGGAGCTCGTGGCGACGGTGGATGAGATAGACTTTGCTGCAAAGGGTGGAGAGGTAGTTGGCCTCCTCACAAGCGGTGTCGCCACCGCCTACTACAGCAACTTCAAGTCCTTTGTAGAAATAGCCGTCGCAAGTGGCGCAGGCGCTGACACCCTGCCCGTAGAGCCGCTTTTCGCTTTCGAGCCCTAGCCAACGAGCGCAGGCACCGGTGGCGATGATAACGGCTTCGGCCTCAATTTCATTATTGTGGTCGTCCACCAAGAGGAAGGGACGCTTGGAGAAATCGGCCCGAACGATGAATCCTGGCCGCACATCGGTGCCGAAACGAAGCGCCTGTTGCTTGAGTTGGGCCATCATCTCGGTGCCAGAAATGCCTTCGGGGTAACCGGGGAAATTCTCAATCTCGGTTGTGATGGTGAGCTGTCCACCGGGTTGCATGCCCTCGTACAGCACGGGTTTGAGGTCGGCGCGACCGGTGTAGATGCCTGCAGTGTAGCCGGCAGGGCCAGATCCGATGATAAGACAACGGGTGTGTTCCATAGTGAATTGTTTTTTTATGATATAACTATAGGTATAGGTGCAGTGAAAAGTATTTTTATTGTACAGTAATGCGGCTCTTCGACTTTTTTTTCGCCAAGGAAAAATATATGAGATAGGCTAGGCCTACAACGATGACAATGGCTTGTTGAGATGCCCACAGAAGCCAACCTGCTGCCAAGCCGACAGCTTGGCTGATGCCATAGAGTGCCAGAGCTTCCATGACAAGAGCGGGGTAGGTGCCAAGCCCCCCCTGCGAGATGGTCATGCCAACGGACCCGAAGAGGTAGAGCACGAAGGCGGCCCCCAAGCCGAGGCTGGTGGTTTCGGTAAAGGCTTGCAGGATGAGCACACCGCCAGCGATGTAGAGGAGATAGATAAGGGCGCTGTAGAGCAGGAAGAGCGCCATAGATGCAGGGGAAAGGCAAAAGATGCTCTTTAGCCCGTCGAGACCACCTTGTATGGTATTGTCGATTTTGCGAAAAAAACTGTAGCGGAGTAGCCTCTTGCAAAGCAGGCGGTAGATTACCACGCATACGGCAACAGCAACAATTAGGATGGCAGCAACGGTGGCAAGGCTGGGGAGATCGTGACTTTTTTGCTGCAGGATGCCAACGAGCCACTCTCTGGCTTGACCATACATAAACAACAGACCGACAAGGACCACAACGCCAAAGGCAAGGACATCGAAGCATCGTTCGGTGACCACGGTGCCGATGGACTTTTGCACGGGGATATTGTCGGAGGTGCGCAAGAGTGCGCAACGGAGCACTTCGCCCAAACGAGGGAATGCTAGGTTGGCCATATAGGTGACCACCACAGCGCCAAAAGTGTTGCCCAAGCTAGGCTGGTAACCAAGGGGCTTATAGAGCAGACGCCAACGTAAGGCACGCACAAAATGCGCTACCATGATGCACAACATAACTGTAGCAACCCAAAAGTAGTTGGCATTGGTGAAGGAGGACCATACAGCCTGCTTTTGGTCGGCATCCAACTTTAGCAAGAACCAATAAATGAAAAAAAAGCCAATTCCAAGAAAGACAATCAACTTGATGATGTCGCCGAGGAGGCTTTTCTTTGGGGGTGTATCGGTTGTTGCTTCCGGCATAAGCGATTAGCGAAGTTTGTTATTCTTGGGGAAGACGACTGTAGGATGCCACTGTTTGGCTTGCTCAAAATCCATCATGGCGTAGGAGGCAATGATGATAAGGGAGCCCTTGGGGGCTTTGAGTGCGGCAGCACCGTTAAGGCCGATGATTCCCGAGCCGCGCTCGCCTTTGATGGCATAGGTGTGGAAGCGCTCACCGTTGGTGATGTTGTAGATGTCCACTTGTTCGTTTTCGATGATGCCAGAAGCTTCCATCAAAGCTTCGTCTATAGTAATGCTGCCAATGTAGTCGAGATTGGCCTCGGTGACGGTAACTCTGTGAATTTTAGACTTTAATACAGTAACCAGCATGTTACGGATTTTTTGCAAAGATACGTTTTAAATTTCGAATATACTGTTTGTTGTTCCAAAGTGGAATGTTTTTGGGTGGGCTGGGATTTCATGGGGTGAGGGAGAAATTCCTCCTTGAACCATGTTCCGCGTGGGAAGAACGGTTTAGAAATTGACAATGAGACCGATGAGGAGTAAAACCAAAAAGCAGTAAAAGATGATTTTGATGCCGGAAACGGGTTTGAGGTAGTCGGGGTCGGAGATGTCGAAACGACGCTTAATCTTAATTTGATGCTTGGCAGCAAGGTATTTGTCGACGAGGGTGCTGTCGTTGGTGGCGGGCATCCCCTCTTGGGTTGCCTCGGGTTTGGCTTTGGTGTCGACGCCGTTGACAAAGCGAGGCTGATAGTTGAACTGTGGCATCTTGCGCTTGTGGAAAAGGTCGCGCCAAGTGATTCTGGACGATTGGGCACGTTGCTCCTGTTCGATGTCCTTGATGCGCTGCTCGAAATACTTAAGTTCTTCGTCGGAAGATGTTTCGGTTTTTTCGATGTGGTCGTTTTCGGCTTTTTTGCGATCCTGCTCGATGGCGTATTTCTTCTTTAGAGCCTCCCATTTTTCCTTTTCGGGGTCGTAGAAACGGGGCTCATAATGAAAGCGGCGGGGTTTGTCGACTTCAAACATGTTTTTTTAAGGTTCGGTTATTACAGAATCCATCGGAACGTCGAACTCCTCAGTAGGGACGAGGTCGACTATTTGGAATTTGAAAGCTACGCCAACTTTGAAGGCATAGGGAGTACTTTTGAGGAGACGGTCGTAAAAGCCGCGACCGCGCCCCATGCGGTTGTTGTGGCAGTCGAAGGCAACACCGGGAACGATAATCATCTGGATGCTGTCGAGGTTGCAGAATTCGGGTCCAGAGGGTTCACCAATGCCAAACTGTTCGCCCTCTTTCAAGCACTCGGGTCCGGTGTATTGGCGCAAACGCAAGTTTTCGCCATCGACACAAGGTAAAAGGATGGTCTTTTGCCGATACCAGCGGTTGACAAAATCATGAGTCTGCACCTCGTCTTCCATTGACCAATAGAGCAGGATTGTTTGGGCTTCGCAAAACTGAGGCAACTGCTCCACCTGCTGCATAATTGGCAGGGATCGGGTGCATTTTTCACAAAAAGGGACGGCTTTTTTTGCCGCCCTTATTTGTTTGCGTAATTCTTTTTTGTCCATAGTTCGAGGCGGTGTTCGGGTATATTTGCAGCCAAAACGGAAACGCCGTTAGAAGGGAAGGCCTTCCTCGGGTTTTAGGGGGGATGCAAAGGGTTGGGTGGAGGCAGGAGCACCCTGTTGGGGATTTGCCGGTGCCGGAGCCGAGGATGGCCAGGCGGCGTAGCCGACTGACTGGGGAGGCATTTGACCGGGAACATAGCTCTGAATGCGGTTACAACGGAGGTCGGTATACCAACGGTCCTGATACTCGCGGGACTCGGGGTTGAAAGAAACAACAACGGGGCTGTTGAGGGCAATGCTGTTGACCATAGCTAGGCGGTCTTCACCAAACGTAGTAAAGGCTACGTTGCGGGGGTAGTCACCATCGGTTTCAATGACGAAACCGCCCCTTACCCAAGGACCGCGGGCACTCTCGCCACGAACTTCGGGCAAAATCTTGATTAACTTACCTGATATTTCCATAATATATTCTATTAATTGTTAGTAATCAAAATATTATATTGGTTGATGCAAACCAAGCCAACTGACAAAAGTAGCAAAAAAAAATGGAAGAGTAATATTTTTTTTCGATGGAAAGAAAAGAATAGGCTTTTTGTGATGCCGGACTAGATGCCAGAGGTTTGGTATGTGCAAAATTTTTAGATATATGAACTTGCGGATGGCTATTTGGGGCATCGTGGTCTATTGCGCTACGCCCAATAGTCTATCGGCGGGTCTGCCGGCCGAAGAGGAGGATAAGGGTGACGGTGATGACTACCATAGCGCCAATAACGCACCAAAAAGCATTGACATTAGTGACAAATGGGAACTGAAGGTTCATGCCAAAGAGGCCGGTAACTACGGTCAAGGGCAACAGAACGGCGTTGAAAATCGTGAGCAACCGCATGATGTCGTTTGTGCGGTTGGTCTGTAGGGAGTCGAAGGTTCCGGAGAGCCCTTCAACCAATTCGCCGTAGTCTTCAATAGAGTCGAACATCTTTTGGTATTTGTCCAAAATATTGCCCCAATAGTCCTCCATATCCAAAACCTTGGGGTCGACAAAACCTTTAATGGAACCGCCTTCAAACATGTGCAGTACTCGTAGTTGCGGCTTGAATGAGGTGTTGAGCATGATAATATTGCGCCGGGTGATGGAAATGTGTTCGATAATACTCCGCGCCTTTTTGTTGAAAATGTCGTAGTTAATCAAGTCCACTTCGGCACCGATGCGCATGATAAGAGTGTAGGTCTCCAGCACGAGGCGGTCCAGAATGGTGTACAGAAGAATGTCGCTTGATGCGAACTTTTCTTGAGCATCTTCGTCTTGGTCGCTAAGATCTTCCTGCATCTCTTCAAAGAGTTTTTTGACTACCCAATGCGACTTGCCAATGGTGATAATATAATCCTTGCCCCAAAAGATTTTCACCTCTCGGATGCGGATGAATTGGTTGCCTTTGTCGAAATACGGAAAATGCAAGATAAGGAAATAATAGCTGTCGTACTCATCCAATTTTGGTCGTTGATTGGAACTTCGGCAGTCCTCAATGTCCAAAGGGTGGAACTTGTAGTCCTCAAGGAGGTAACGATAGTCATCCTCGCTTGGATTGGTGATTTGCAGCCATTTAACAGACTGATACTGGATAGTCTCAATCATGGATTTTCTCCCTTTTAGATGTTACGATCACTATGTGGTCCTAGTCCTACATTCGTTTAAAGTGTTTTGAATTTTTTGAGTTGCAAAAGTACGATTTTTTTTTTGAATGGCAAAAAAAAAGGTTACCTACAATGGGCGCGGCTGTAGTTGAGTCCAATGCCAATCTGCAAGTTAATGGTAAAGCCTCTAGGCGCGCCGGATATAGACTTGAAATTGTTGTAAGTGCCGTATAGGCGGACATCGACAAAAGTTCTTTCGTGGTCGGCGTTGTAATAGTTGTTGCTAATCCCAAAACAGTTGACTTCGTTGATGAAGGAATGATTGTAGATGACACCGAAACAGAAGCAACCATTGCCAGAACCCACGGAGGAACTCTCGTCATCGGGTGTGTAGTAGTAGCCCAACAGACCGTAGCCAACAAATGGTGTGAGCCGAATCTTGTTGTTGTCAACAACCGACCAGCCACAGTAGCCATAGAAACCGATGGTAGTCAGTGGGTCGTTTACAAAGAGGTCATTGTTGCTATTGCGGACATTGGGAGCATCTTTTCGGCACTTGGCTCCCCCAAGATAGATACTAGTGCCCAAAAGGCTTCGCTTGTATTCCATCTCAAAATTCATCGACAAGCCCGCCCCGTGGCTGAAATACTTGTGAAGTTCGCCACCGGTGCAGTGCATGCCGAAGTCGAAGGACATTCCATAAGCCAATGGCGCATCAGTGTGGCTATAGGTGGTAGCGGGGAGAGCTTCGTTGAGCCTGGCTTGTATCTTGTTTTGCCAATGGAGGATGGCAGCGGTGTCGGCACCGTATTGGGTTTCTATCTCCATTCGGCGCACATCATCATTCAGCAAGCGCATGGTGTTATCAAGAAGTTGTCTATGAGTGAAAATGGAACTGTCTTGCAATTTGTTCTCCAGCTGGCGGCGGTAGACTTCCACTAGGTCGAAGATACATTGGTTGTACAGGAGAAGCTTGCTACTGAGGTAGTTGGTATCGACCCAAGAGTATTCGGGAGATGTATAGGCATAGGCGATGGGTTTGTTATAGAGGACGCCGTCCACTTCTTTGGTTCGATTGTCGATGCCCATGTAGTATTCAAGGTGCGACACTTGTTTTTCTATGGCGGTATATAGTACTCCCCATTTTTAGACAGGGTTAATATTCAGTTATACTCATTGTT
>CAZAAK010000065.1:0-13485 GCA_964483145.1 uncultured Bacteroidaceae bacterium | reverse complement strand
AATTTTTCTTTCTGCAACCTATGCGGTTGTCTAAAATTCCGGGAGTATTATATACAATAAATGAGTAAAAAAATGAAACCGACCAAACAAATTATCAATCTGGTGGCGATGGTATTAGCCTTTAGTGCCGCAACATTTCTTTCCTCGTGCAATAAAGAAGACGGTTTCCGTGAAGAAGTGATTACCTCATCTTCAAAAGGGGAAAGTTCATCAGCAATTAATAATGCTATTCAACAATATTCAAAAGTAATAGCTATTGCACTGAATAATGAAGAATTTCGTAGCGTAGTCAAAGAGAACGCATTAAAGCAATTTGATGGCGATTATGATATTCTTGTTAAGGATCTCCATAATCTATTAATGCCAAATTCATCGAATTCAATCTCGGAATTTTTAGCTAGTATTGTTGACTCTGTATTATATTCCGATATTAACACTGGAGGGAGCAATTTCTTAAGAGAGGCTATCTCAATTGTACCAAATCTACAAATATCTGTTCCTGTAAACTGCGAAAATTGGGCTACTTCAAGTTTTGTACCGAATGTCGTTCCCTTGCCTGTCGATTTTGATGACCAAAAAACGGACAGCATTGCATCTTACAATCGGGAATGGGAGAAAGCAAATGTTAGCCTAGATGAGGACCCAGCTATTCCGTATGTCATTATTAGCGTATCAGAGAGGATCGACAGATATGGACAGAATAAATACTATGAAGAAACATGTAAGGACAATAATTCTGATTCGTCTAGTGCGACCGTAACTACAAATTTATTGTTAAAGTATGGCAATAACGCAAATGAACTGAGGCTTGAGTGGCCAGACGTAAATGACGATTATGGGTATCAAGTATACCGCGCAACAATAGGTACAGGTAATGAATTAATTGCAACAACTCCAACTAATACAAATACTTATATTGATAGTACAGTAAATGCAAACCAGAGATATACGTATTCCATCAGATCACTTAATTGTCAAGGACAACCATCGGGGTATTCCCCAACTGTTTCATGGTATGGATCAGAAAGATTTCCTGGCGAGATGCTGAAGCTGGGCGCATTGAAGTTTGATAACAAGAGGGCTCTTCGCAATTTTGAGTCTTGGGTAAGGGGGAAACCTGAACTCGTTTTGTACGTATATTCTGGAGTGGGTATAGACGCTTCAAAACGAATTCGTTGTATTGATTGGATAACTCCTCAACCCTCAAGAACAGACATTTCAGAACGTTGGTGGAGTTGCGACATTAACATAAATAAATGGGACCCCGAATTAGATGGTCAAAAATGGACATTTTCTTGGAGCGAAGAAGACAACTTTAAAGATCTTGAAATTACTTTGGCCGTAAGTGGAACATATGAGGATAGCATTGGCAACTATAAAATTGGGGCATCGCCTAATGTAAAATTTAAAATCACGAATCACAACGATATGGGATACTTGTGCATAAACTACTGGGACAGTAAAACTGAAGAGTATAATCTAGGTAGTGGGTTTAATTTCAAATTTCAGGACTAAAATACATACTATTCATAATTAAATCAGAACAGGTTATGAAAAGAGTTTATTTTATCATTATCATAGTGTTTCTACATGGGTATTTCCAAAGCCTTTATGCCCAGCGTGCCGAAATAGACATATCCGTCTCACCTTTCTCTGATGCCATAATGAATCAAGCAGCAGTAATAAGTACCGATTTTGCAGTGAGATATAAAGTGTCCGATGCTTTCGCTGTGGGTCTCGGCATCAATCCCACATTTTTGAAATATACAGTCGGTGAGATTGAGATAAACTATCTGCCAGTTTATCTCTCGTTTCGATACCAAATAGCTGAGAATAAGTACATCTCACCTTATTTCCTGCTAAATTTGGGAGGCTCATTTATTCAGCTTGAACCTGATCCGGAATTCCAAGGGAGGGTGGCAATAGGAACGGACTTTATAATATCGCAACGGTGCTCTTTATTTGTAGAATTAGGTGTTTCTTATATTACCACAAGAACTTTGTGGAGTCCCTTCTCTTTTGGAATTAGACTATAACGATTCCACGCTAATTTGAACAGGAAATGACAATTATTACTATGTGGTGAAACCTATTTTACCATGACAAATCATGGCTGGCACTTCTTGCGAGGTGTCAGCCCTTTTTGTTTATCTTCGCTTTTCCAAAAAAATATTACTATAGGCAAAGGCTGTCATTTTATTGGGTGGTCTCTCCCAAAAGAGCTATAAATAGCTGAGTGCAAATTCGTCGACAAGACCAACATTTTTCGATTACGCGAGGGGGCTTTTCGAAAAAAAGGAACGCCCTAAGTACGATTTTTTGGATTTTGTGTCTATTTGAGTTTTACCGGACAGCAATAATTGCAGAAATATGGAAATACGAACGATATGTACGAAGAAAAAAACGCCACGAACACTAACAGCGAACCAGAAAAAGATATTACAAGTAGTTTATTATCAATATAATCAAAAAAAATGCAAAATAAAAGTAAAATAAATTTTGCGAATCAAAAATTAATATATACCTTTGCACCGTCGAATTCCCAAAAATTGGAGATAAGATAAATAAAACCTGTCCACAAAATTAGGATTAAGAAGTTCTATCCGTTTTGAGGGCAAAAACAAGTTGTTTAGAACTCCACCATTAACACAAACATACATGTAATACAAAGTTCTGTACCATCCAACGCTCCGAAAATATGGAGACCGAAGCCAAATGAAATGCTCGCAAGTAGGATACATCAGGTTCCGTCCGCTTTGTGGGCCAAAATGAATCAATTATTGGAACTCAACATTAGACATTAAAACAACTTGTCATGAAACATTTCAGATTACTGATAGCGCTATTTGCTATCGCCACCGTGGGAGGAGTTCTTTCGCTTACTTCGTGCAAAAAAGAGCAGAGTCCAGCAAGAACTAACTCCAGCGTCAACCAAAAAAACATCAATGCAGATGTACTTGACACACTCACGCAAGATTATTTCTGCGGAACAACCCAATTCTATAACGGATCACAATATGGAAGCATCGAAGATCTAGACACCAACAAAGCTCTTTGCATCTTCTACAATGGGTCGGCATACTATTTCGACAACGATAGCCTATTTAAGGTATTCTGTACTACGAACAATCTACATGAATTGTACGAACAAAATCATAATCTTGACCTAATCTATGCAAAAGCCGTAGAACTTGGCATTCAAGATAGCGATTGCGAGGACATAAACGACGTGCCAGAAAACATGAAAGATTATTGGAAGCTCGTTTGGGGTGCTGATTTTGGAACTCTTCCCAGTGAAGGTCCTGACGCAAAATTCACTTGGTTTACAACAGTTTATGACGGCATGAACTATACTGGAGCTAGCAAGACCTGCGTTGGCCCAACCTATTGGAGTTTGGGTAGTTTTAACAGAAAAACGACTTCTTTCAAAGTTTACAATACAGGAGCAGGCGCAATTTGGTGGTGCCACAAGAAATGGTACAAAAAGCCCCGTACAAGCTATCTCATGGTAGGTCTACCCGTCGGAATGGTTGGCATACCTTATGTCAATTCTTTCAATGACAACAAGTATTGCTCATACATCTCTACCATACACTAACCAACAGAAAGGTTCATTATTTGCAAAAGTAGCATATCACAAAAAAGACAACATATCAACATTAAAAAAACAGAAATCATGAAACGTCTTATTTTATTGGCACTGTGCTTGGCTTCCGGCATAGCATTTGCGCAGGATACGGAAACGAAAAAATTTGAATTTGGCGCTAACGTTGGAGTAAACACCATGTTGAACTACAGCCCCGTATCGAATTTCCCAGACAATACCGCCACGTACTCTAGCGTTGGTGAGTCCATTCATTTTGGCTATCGGAAAAACAACACCCTTTTTGCCGTGAAAGTCGGCACCACAAATTTCAGCACGTCGGCAATCGATAAAAACGAGTTGACGGCAAATTACCGCTTTGGCTTAATGGCACGACATTATGCCAATATCAACGACCATTTTGAAACATACATCGGTGCAAGCCTCTATGCGTCGTTATGGGCTACAACTTACAATGGCATGGACTACCTCAACACTTCGACATGGGGCTCTAATGGTGAAGTAGAGATTGGCCTCAACTATATTCTCGAAAATGGCCACTACTTTGGCATAAGAGGTGGACTGACCGTTGGCGGCAGCAAAGGTACACCAACATCAAGTGAATTATTGCCGGAGAACTCTTCTTCTCTTTCTCTGAACCTCAAACAATTCTATACCGGATACTCCCTGTCGATCCAATATGGGATTCGTTTTTGAATGATCAATGGCTAGCTTTACGGATGCCCGAAGCACGATTCTATAGTGCTTCGGGCTTGTTTTTACACTCTTTTTAGTTCTATCAAATAGCAATAAATTCGGATAACCAATTGTTTATGAAATATTTTGCGACAAATAGCAACTCTCCTCGCCTACATAAAAGTTTATAAAAAGAGTTAAATTATTACAGTCCGCTTGTTTCAGCAAAAAAAGTTACTACCTTTGTGGTGCTTTTTCGGAAGTGAAACTGTAATTTTATATGACTGATAATGAAACTAAAAAAGAGAATTTGACATCCGAAACGGAGTTGATTATCCGAAAATATCGTCAACCATCTTATAATATTAATTACAAACGTTATGTCGTCGAACATTGTCTTTTTCAGTGCCTGTTCGGAGAGTGCAGACAAGGCAACTGCACCAGGATAGCCCCGAGCATCTTTGCTAAAAGCGGATGACCAGCTAAATCGACAAAAATGGCTCTCTGTCGGGCTGTGTTAAATTTCCTTTTGAGCCCACAATGGTTTATCATTAACACTAACACGTATTACCTATGTTAAAACACTTACAAAAGTTGTTGCTCCTAGCGTCGCTATTTTGCGTCCCGTGGGCAACGCATGCGCAGTTGCTGAACTACTCGTGCAATTTCGAGGGCGATGGCGACACTGCGGGATGGGTGTTTGTGAACGGCAGTCAGAACAACCAATGGTTCATCGGCTCGGCCACAAACAATGGAGGCACCAAAAGCCTCTACATCTCCAACGACAACGGCACGACAAACGCCTATACCACGAATCCAACGGTGTTTGCCTATGCCTACCGGGAGTTCACGCTTACCGCCGGCAACTATATCATTTCCTATGACTGGAAATGCTCCGGCGAAAACAACTACGACTACCTCAGGGTTTTCCTAACTCCCGCTTCCACCACCCTAACAGCGGGTCAAGACCCATCAGGCCAAACTAGCGCCTACAGTTGGCGCAACGCTGCCCTGCCCACGGGTTCGGTCAGCCTCTGCGGCGCCGACAAACTGAACATGCAATCCTCTTGGCAGAACTACGCTGTGGATTTCATCCTAACCGAACCGGGCACCTACCGCCTGGTATTTGCATGGGCCAACGACGGTAGCGGAGGCACCAACCCCCCAGCTGCCATCGACAACATACAATTCCTTCAGCCGTCATGCCCCCGCCCTGCCAACCTAGCCTTCTCCAACCTGCACACCACCTCTGTGGATGTAAGTTGGACGGAAAGAGGCAGCGCCACCAGTTGGGTAGTGGAGTACGACACCACCATCTTCACCCCAGGCACTACCGGCAACAGCATCACCGCGAATGCCGACTCCATCTCCCTCACCGGCCTTGAGCTCGGTCACACCTATTACTTTGCCATTCACTCCAACTGCGGCGATGGCGACACCAGCCCGAACCTTACTGGCACGGTAACCCTGCCTACAGCCGAGCCTGTCAACAGCTACCCCTGGACTTGTTCCTTTACCGACACCTCTGTCCTAGGATGGGAACTAATTAACGGCGGCCAAGCCAACCAGTGGTGCATTGGCGGCGCCACATGCCAAGGCAGTACTGGCGACAGCGCCCTCTACATCTCCTCCGACAACGGAGCCTCCAACACCTACAACAACTCTTCACTCTCCAACGTCTATGCCACACGCATGCTTAACATGGATGCTGGCACGTACAACATTTCGTTCGACTACAAAGCCTACGGCGAGAGTTGCTGCGACTATATGTACGCCTTTCTAATGCCCGCCAGTGAGCAGCTCAATGCCGGCACCCTACGCACTTCCGGCACCGGATGGATCGACCTCTTGGGAGGTCACAAGAACATGATTTCGACCTGGACGACTTTCAATGGCGAAGCATTCATCCCAGCTAGCGCATCCTACAAATTGGTCTTCGTTTGGCACAACGACGGAAGCGCGGGTGCCAACCCCCCGGCTGCCGTAGACAACATTTTGGTAGCCAAAATCACCTGCCCGTCCCCTGCCGACCTATCCTTCTCCAACCTGCACACCACCTCTGTAGATGTAAGTTGGGCGGAAAGAGGTAGCGCCACTAACTGGATGGTAGAGTACGACACTGCTCAATTCACCCCCGGTGCTTCCGGTAACGGCATCACCGTTTACGAGGACTCCCTTACCATCACCGACCTTGAGCCCGGCCGCACCTATTATTTTGCCGTCCACTCCAATTGCAGCGAAGGCGACACTAGTCCGAACATTACAGGCACGGTAACTCTGCCTGAAGCCGAGCCCGTCAGTAGTTACCCCTGGACCTGTTCCTTTACCGGCACCTCTGCCCTAGGATGGGAGCGGATTAACGGCACCCAAACCAACCAATGGCACATTGGCAGCGCCGCAAGTCGTGGCAGCACTGGCGACAGCGCCCTCTACATCTCCTCCAACAACGGGGTTAGCAACATTTATGACGCAGCCTCCACATCCACCGTCTACGCCTACCGCATGCTCAACT
The DNA here is from genome assembly GCA_964483145.1 of uncultured Bacteroidaceae bacterium. GTDB lineage: Bacteria > Bacteroidota > Bacteroidia > Bacteroidales > P3 > Colimorpha. The sequence goes on along the minus strand of CAZAAK010000065.1, from coordinate 6,694 downwards.
TGGATGCCGGCCGATACGGCATTCAGTTCGACTACAGAGCCTATGGCGAAAGTTGCTGCGACTATATGTACGCCTTTCTGATACCCGCCAGTGAGCAGCTCTATGCCGGCACACTACGCACTACCGGCACCGGCTGGATCGACCTCTTGGGAGGCAGGGTGAACCTGCAATCGTCTTGGACAAGCCACCAAGTTATCACAACCATCCCCGACAGCGCATCCTACAAGTTGGTCTTCGTTTGGCGCAACGACGGAAGCGTAGGTACCAACCCTCCTGCTGCCGTAGACAACATTCTGGTAGCCCGCATCAACTGCCCCCAGCCCACGGCTGTGCAGTGCACCACGGCTGTAGATTCGCTCTCCTTCAGCTGGACCCCTGGCGGCACGGAGAGCAACTGGCTCTGCGTGCTTAACGGCGACACCACCGCGGTGACTAGCCCAACAGTTGTCTACCCAAACCTCACCCCCGCCTCCAGCTATAACTTCTGCGTGGCCGCTGTTTGCGAGGACACTAGCTTCTTCACCTGCGGCAACTACCGCACCGAGTGCCCCACCTACATCTCCCTGCCCTATAGCGAGAACTTCGATGGCTACATCAGTTCCAGCTCCTCCTATACACACCCCGACTGCTGGACTGTGGGCGGCTACAACAACTACCCCTATATCTCTGGCGACTACGCCGGCAGCAACACCCTCTACGGCTACCTCTACAACAGCTCCGGAGGTAGTCAACGCCTCTATATGAGCCTACCCGCTGTGGACACTTCGTTGAACCCCATTAGCGGCCTGCAACTCTATTTTGATGCCATGCGCACCCGTTCCGACGGGAGCAACACCTACCGCTTCAACATTGTGGCGGGCGTTTGCGGCACACCGGGCGACATAAGCACCTTTGTGCCCGTGGACACCATTGAGAACATCCCATACAACGATGGCGCGCTGACTTCCTACGAGGTGAGCTTTGCCGGCTACAGCGACACCGGCAGGTATGTAACCCTAGTGGTTTGCCCCTACAATACCAGCTCCTACTCCTACACCTACTGCGCCATCGACAATGTGGTCCTGACCAATGCTCCTACTTGCCAGCGCGTGCTCGGCTTGCACAACACCGGCATCACCAGCGACTCGATTTACCTGGCTTGGTCCGACACCAACCAAAGCGCAAGCGGCTGGTATGTGGAATATGGCCCCACCGGCTTCAGCCACGGTGCGGAGGAAGCCTCCCTAGCCTATGTTACCGACACCACGGCAGCTATTGGCGGCCTGATTCCGGACACCGAATACGACTTCTACGTGGCCGCCGACTGCGGCAGCGGCGACACCAGCCTATGGCGTCAACTGACCCTCCGCACTGCCTGCGTACCCGTGGACAGCCTGCCCTACTTCTACGGCTTTGAGGACGGCTTCAGCACTTGCTGGATCAAATACTCCTCCTACAGCAGCTCCTATCCACAGATTTCCAACATTGCCTGCAGCGGCAGCAGCAGCCTTTATATGTACAATTACGCGTACAACGGTGCTCACACCTACGTTGCCATGCCACTTTTCAACCACCAGCTGGACAGCCTACAGGTGAAGTTCCGCATGCGCCGCAACGGCAGTGGCGGCTCCACCAACTTCGGCCTAAAAGTGGGTGTAATGACCGACCCCAACGACATGAGCACCTTTGAAACCGTTGGCACCTACACTGCCACCAGTAGCACCGACTGGGACACCTTTACCTGCTACCTACGCAGCTACACCGGCACCGGCCGCTACATTGCCTTTATGGACAACTGCAACAGCACCGAGTACATAGGCTATGTGCTGCTCGACGATGTGGAAGTCGACTACGCCCCCGAATGCGGCCCAGTGTCGGATGTGAACGCCTACACTACGCCCCACAGCGCTCTGTTTACCTGGACCCCGAGCAACGTGGGCGAGTACAACGGCGCCATTGTCGGCGTGTACGACACCGCCCTGATGAGCTGGACCTACGACACCGCCTATGGCACTAGCACCACCTTCACCGGCCTCACCCCAGAGACGTACTACCAGTACACCGTGACCAACCTCTGCACCGATGGCACAGGCCAGCCCGTAACAGGCGACTTCACCACCGGAGTCCTGCGCTGCGGCGCAATGGTGGCTGGCACGGTCGACACCACCACTGTGGGCATCGGTAGCAGCCAAACCTCCGGCGTACCCGTGAATAGCAGTTGGGGCAACACCATCTGCCAAAGCATCTACACCGCCTCCGAGCTCCATGCCCTAGGGCTCGACTCGGGTGCGGTCAACGGCATGGACTACACCTGGACCACTAGCAACAGCTACAACAAGGAGTTCACCATCCTAATTGGTACCACCAGCGACTCGGTCTATGGCAGCGCCTCTCTCATCAACCCCGCCACCCACACCCAGGTGTACTTTGGCGACCATCCTATCGGAACCACCGGCACGGTGCACTACGACCTCGATGCCTCCTTCTATTGGAACGGCGTCAGCAACTTGGTTGTCACCACCATCATGAACCAACCAACGGGCACAAGCCAGTCCTACTCCGGCTTCTACGGCTTGAGCACCAACTGCAGCGCGACCAGAACCGCCTACGGCTATCGTGATTACACGCAGTATACCGTCACCAACTACACTGAAGGCAACCACAGCACCAGCCTCAACCGCCCCAATGTAACATTCTACACGGGCGTTTGCGAGTCGCTGGAGACCTGCGTGGCTCCCACCCCCATTGTTACGTCCACCACTCCCTACACAGCCACCTTGGCATGGGCACCAGGCAACACCGAGAGCAGTTGGAGCGTATACTACGCCCTCTCCGGCGATAGCGTCTTCAGCTACGCCGGCATAGCCACCACCAACGAATACACCGTTACCGGCTTGGCCTCTGGCACCGACTACAACTTCAAGGTTGTGGCCCTCTGCGGCGACGACTCCAACAGTGCCCTCTGCGAAGGCACCACCGAGTGCGCCAAAATTGATGCCTTCCCCTATGTGGAAGACTTCGACAGCTGGCCTACCAACAGCGTGCCCAATTGCTGGAACCGCGAAGGTAGCTTCGACTTCTCTCCGTCCATCTCCAGCTCCTACAACGCCTCCGGCGCTTCTGGCAGATCGATGTACTTCTACCTCAACAACAACGGCATCAACTACAGCCGCCTAACCCTACCCGAAGTGGACACCACCGTCCTGCCTGTCCGCAACCTGCAGCTTTACTTCCAGGCCTTACAGAACTATAATGGCTACAACAATCAAATGGAGATTGGCGTGATGACCGACCCCAACAATATGGCCACTTTCCGCCCAATCGACACCGTTTCGATGGTTGGCCGAAACACCTATGAATGGACAGGTTTTGAAGTCCCCCTCAACGGTTACAACCTTGCCGGCGACACGGGCACCTATATCACCCTCCGCGTCAACACCACTAGCAACTATTCCTATTTCTATGTTGATGACGTCACCCTTGAACAGATTCCCACTTGCCAACGGCCCGACTCCTTGGTTCTCGACTCGGTAAGCACCAGTAGCTTCACCTGCCATTGGCACGACCGCGCCGGCGTCAACGAGTGGATTGTGGAATGGGGCCCAGCGGGCTTTGAGCCCGGCACCGGCACCATGGTTCCCGTAACCACGAACCCCGCCACCATCAATGGCGTGCCCAGTGCCTACAACGGCGCCTTCTACGTCTATGCCCTCTGCAGCACAACCGACACCAGCCCGGCTAGCCGCCAGTACTGCCTGTTCGATACCCGCCAGATACCCGCCACACTGCCCTACGACTTCAATTTGGAGGACAGCACCGAGTGGGCCAATTGGCAGACCAACACCAACAACAACTCCATCAACTGGTACCGCGGAAGTGCGATGTCCTATAGCGGCAACTACGGCATGTACGTTTCAACCGATGGCGGCACCACCTTTGGCACCGATGCCAGCACCGTTGTCAATGTGGCAGCCTATCGCGACATCGACTTCGGCGCCGTCGACAGCAGCTACGAGATGACCTTCCGCTACTGGTGCGGCGGCGACAATGTCGACCGCTACGACGGCCTGATGGTCTTTTTGGTCGATCCTAACCTGCCTGTTACGGCATCCAACAGCGGCATCACCTCGCCTTGGGGCAACGTCAACAACCTCTACCGCATCGCCGATATCCGCCGCGACACCAACTGGAATGTGTACCACACCATTTTCGACACCATCAGTGGGGTGCACCGCGTGGCCTTCTTCTGGTTCAACCAAAACCGGGCAGGCTACTTTGAGTGGGGCCCCGCAGCTGTCGACGACATCCACATCGACTACAGCCCATGCCCGCGCCCAGTCAATCTGGACACTGTTGGCGTAACCTCCGTCACTGCCAACCTAGTTTGGGACGGCCCCAACAGTGCCACCTACCGCGTGGCCTATCGCGTGAGCGGAGCTAGCGACAGCACCACCCAATATGCAACCTGTGGCACCAACCACATCACCCTCACAGGCCTCACCCCAACGACCACCTACCGCGCTTGGGTGCAGAAGATATGCGGCGACGACACCAGCCTCTTTAGCGACAGGGTTGAATTCCAAACCACCCTCTGCGAAAGCGCCGTCTACGCCTACAACTATCCTCTAACCGGCTCCTACACCACCACTAGTTACTTCCCAGGCTACAGTACCTACAATTATAGCTTCACCGAGGTTATTGTCGACAGCGCTGAACTGGCATCTAGCGGCTTTACGGCTGGGCAGACCATCACAGCCTTTATGTACAATCCTACCAACACCTCTGCCTCGAGCTATTTCACCAACTGCGACCTCTACATGGCCCATACCACGCTTAGCAACCTCAGCTCCGGCTTTATCAATGTGGACACCTCGTTCGTGCAGGTGGGCCACAACGTAGACCTGAGCTACACCGAAACCGGTTGGCAAATCCGTGGTTTCGACACCGTCTTCACTTGGGACGGCCACAGCAATGTAGTCTTTGCCATCAACCGCCAGCACGGTAGCTGGTCTTCCGGTGCCCAATTTGAGGCCCACTCCGACACCATCCAAAAGGCCCGCTACGTCTACACCGATAGCTACGCCTACGATCCCTCGACAGTCTCCTCTGGCACTGCCACCAACACGGTCCCCAACTACCGCTTCATTTCCTGCGGAGCTGAGGCCACATGCCCCGAGCCTGTCGTTACAGCCGTTGCCACCACCTACAACTCCGCCACTGTCAGCTGGAGCGGCGATGGCAACACCTACGAAGTCAACATCAAGGAGACTTCGGCAGTTGACTGGCCCGCCACCGACATTGCTGTAACTGGCACTTCCTACACCTTTACAGGCCTCTCGCCCGAGACCGACTACACCTTCCGCGTGCGGCAGGACTGCTCCGCCGACAGCACCGGCATGAGCGATTGGGCCGTAGATAACTTCACTACCGACAGCTTGCCATGCTTCGCTCCCGAAAGCCTTGCCGTGACCAATGTAACCAATGCCCAAGGCACCTTCAGCTGGAGCGCTGTTGGCAACGAGACCCAATGGAACCTCCACGTTTGGAATACCGGCGGCCTGGATTCCACCTACCGCGTCAGCACCAATCCTGCTACCGTGGGCGGCTTTACTGCCGGCGTCACCTACAACGCTGCTGTCCGCGCCATCTGTGGTAGCGAGGAACTTGAGGGCGACTATAGCGACACTATCAGCTTCACCACTCAGACCTGCCCCAACGTCACCGGACTTGCAACCAGCAACGTAACCTCTTCGAGCGTCACCCTTGGCTGGGCTGCCGACCCGATGGCCCAAAGCTGGATGATCGAGTACGGCTACAACGGCTTTGCCCAAGGCACCGGCACTAGCGTAACCGCCAGCACCAACAGCTACGTGGTCAACGGCCTCGAGGACGAAACCGCCTACGACTTCTATGTGAAAGCTGTCTGCGGCGAGAACTGGAACAGCGAAGGCTGGACCCGCGTCTCCGCCACCACCCTCACCGGTAGCGGCGAAAGCTACACCGTTACCGTGAACGTGAACGATGCTGCCATGGGCACTGCCACCGGCGGCGGCACCTTTGCCGCTGGCCAGAGTTGCACCGTCACTGCCACTGCCAACGAGGGTTACCGCTTCGTTAATTGGAGCAACGGCGAAACCGCTAACCCCTACACCTTTACCGTGGTTGCCAATGTCACCCTCACCGCCAACTTCGAGGCCACAAGCACTCAAGGCATTGAGGATGTGACGAGCGGCGCCATCTGCACCATCTACCCCAACCCCACCAGCGCCTCCACCACCATCAGCGTGAGCGGCGCTAGCGGCAAGGTCCGCATCAGCGTGGTTGACATCAACGGCCGCACCGTTGCCAGCGAAACCCTCGAGTGTGGCGCCGACTGCCAGAAGGCCATGGATGTCAACAACCTCGCCCAAGGCACTTACTTTGTAAGAATCACCGGCGAGAACATCAATATGGTGAAGAAGCTTGTGGTAAGATAATCTCTCCCCTTAGCTGCAAGGCCTGCCGCCTGGCGGTAGGTTATGCGGCACTCTAGCCAAGGCGGGCCGCCCTAGATAGGGCGGCCCGCCTTTTTTTACAGTATCCTGCCTTTCAACATAATATGTTGTAAGATACGCCGACCTTTGCTCAACAAAAACTGATGCAACAGGCCCCCTTAAAAAAAACTATTGCTGTCCGGTAAAACTCAAAAGAGCATAAATACCCAGCCCGAAGCCTA
>CAZAAK010000064.1:0-13555 GCA_964483145.1 uncultured Bacteroidaceae bacterium | reverse complement strand
GTATAACTGAATATTAACCCTGTCTAAAAATGGGGAGTACTATACTTGCACCGATAAAAGATGGTGAAACCCGAGCTTCGAACCGCGGGCTTGAAGCCAAAAACAGACTAATAAAAAACCCATAAAAGTTGCGCCCGACACATAGCAGGGACTGAAAAATGAAAAAGATACGCCTCATCGTCCTCACTGCATTTGCCTTTATTGCTGCCAGTTGCACGCAGACCCGTTTTGTGCCCACCGTTGCCACTTTTAAGGACGCCAACGACCAGATTGCCATCAGCCTTGACAAAGACGGCTACCGCATCAGCGGGCAAGCCTCCAACGAGAAAAACGAAGTGACCGTAACAGGCTATAACTACAACCGATACACGGGCTTCAACAGTATAGTTAGCAACAACTACAGCAACACCGACACCTATACCTTTACCTCTGAAGATGGCGAGACGGTGTCCTACACCACCAAATACGCCTACAGAAACGACATCAATGGCGAGCCTTGCCTGAAAGAGATGAACCTTACCGAGTGCAAGGTCAGCAACCCCGAAAAATTCAGCGAATACTGCGGAAACAATGGTAGCATCAATCAAGCATTGGAAGCCTCGCGCCGCGAAGTTAAATTTTGGGACACACTATCTACCGAGTTGGTCATCGTAATATTGTTGGGCGAACTTGGTGTGGTCTGTGCATTAGCGATTGAATAACAGAAGACCGAAAATCAATTAAATACAAAACACTATGAATAAAAAATTATTCCTTTTAGGCGCTTTGGTCGGCGTTTTGGCTGGGGTGGTGTTGACCTTTGTAGTCCTATTTATCATTGGAAAGACATCGCAAAATTCGGGCAAGAACGGGAACGACCAAATTCAGTATCTGGAGAGCCCCGTGAGCTACGAAAACAAGGCCGAAACCTCCTTTAAGGTACTTCAGGTCCTTGGCGACGCCGCGCTGGCAATGGAGCGCTCGAGCGACGACTACGACTTTTACCTTGGCAACACCGTCTTGCTCTTGGGTGAAAACTTCTACAGCGACCAAATTGTCACCGTGAGGAATCCGCAAAGGATTGGCACATACAGCTATGTAACCAGGAATGACATATCCCGGACTGTTCCTGTAATCAGCGGCACATTGGTTGAATAGACTTGCACCTAGCCTTCCCCATTGCGGCATGCGCTACAATGGGGAAGCTAGCTGAATCAACGAAACACAATTTATACGCCTTAAAAAAACACTTAACCATGAAACGCATTATTTTTCTGACACTTGCCATAATGGCAACTTTTACAGTCTGCGCCCAACAGGACGTTACCACCTTCCTTGGCATACCCGTGGACGGCACCAAAGCCGAAATGAGAAAGAAACTCATCGAAAAAGGATATACGCCGTCGAAATCCGACTCGAACGTTCTTGAGGGAGAATTCAATGGAGAGGATGTATACATTTCCATTCAAACCAACAACAACAAAGTTTGGCGAATTATTGTTGCTGATAAAACTCCAAGAAATGAGGCTCAAATAAGAAATCGGTATAACAACCTATTATATCAATTCAAAAACAACAAACGTTACACCGTTCCATTATTTGGAACTGCAAATGAGATATCTGAGGATGAAAGAATTACGCACGAAATAATTATAAACAAAAAAAACTATGAGGCAGATTTCATGCAGAACTATGCATACTCAAATTTAGTTTGGTTTTGTATAGCTCAATTGGGTTATGAAGAGTATGGCATCGCGATATATTACGAAAATCGACTCAATGCAGCAAACGGTGAAGACCTATAGATGTAGCCTCACTCGAGGAAACATCACAACAGCATAGTGCAAGGACTGCTTTGCCGAAGGATGCAAACTTAGGTATATTGTACCGACAGATTTATTGCTGAATTCACAACCAACGCATATTCAACCTTGATTCAATAACAAAGGCGGCCCCCAACAGGGGGTCGCCTTTTTGCTATACAGTTTCGGCGTAAAATTATTTCTCCAAACGGATGCGGGCGTCGACTGCGGTGACGTAGCGGGGATTGCCAAGCAACGGGTTGAGGTCGATTTCGGCAATCTCGGGGGCAGCCTGAACGAGGGCACTCACACGGGCAACCTGCTCGGCATAGAGGTCGATATTGACGGGCTCCTGTCCACGCACACCCTGCAGAATCTTGTAACCACGCAGGTGGGTGAGCATCTCCTTGGCCTCGGCAGCAGTGATAGGTGCAAGGGCACTTTGCACATCCTTGAGCACCTCAATGAAGATACCGCCCAGGCCAAAGAAAATCTGGTGACCAAACTTGGGGTCGCGGATAGCGCCAATGTAAACGTCGGTGCCATCGAGCATGGGGTACATCTCCACGGCGTAGGTTTCGGGAATAACAATTAGGCGGTCGAACTCACGGGCTACGGTGTCCAAATCCTTCACGCCTAGGGTAACTCCACCCACATCGCTCTTGTGGAGCGGACCAACGACCTTCATCACCAAAGGCATATCCTTGCTGCAACCCACCTCCTTGGCAAAGGCGAGGGCCTCCTCCTTTTTGGAGACTTCCACCGACTTCTTGCGGCTGATGCCGGCAGCGTCGAAGAGTTCGTTGTAGTCGCTGATATCCATCCAACCGTCCTTGCAGCGGTCGATAGTCCTGCGGATGCGGGCCACGTCGATGGCGGGTAACTCTACCTGCTCGGGTTGCGGCTTGGGGGTGTTGTAGACCTTGCAGAGGGCATTGCCTAGGACGCACTCCTCGGGGAAGTTGATATGGCCCATGTCGATAAACTCCTGAATCTCCTCCTTGACGTTGATGATGGAAGGCAGAACAGGGAAGATAGGCTTCTTGCAAGTCTTCATCTTTTCGGCTAGCAGTTTGTAGACCTCGCGGTTGGAGAAGAGTCCGGGCGAGCCGAAGATGACAACACTAAAATCGATGTCGGTGTACTCGTTTTCGACGGCATCGATAATATAGCCCAACTGCTCGGCAGTGCCGGTAGCGAGGAAATCGATGGGGTTGCCCACTGAGGATCCGGCAAAGAGCTTCTCCAACAGGGCAGGGCTGGCGGGGTGCTCCTTGAGGCTGGGCACTTCCATGCCGCCATTGGAAAGCACATCGGTCAGCATCACTGCTGGGCCTCCGGCATGGGTGATGATGGCGCAACGCTTGCCCTTGATTTCGGGATACATGAAAACACCGCAGACTGTGGTCAATTCCTGACGGTTCTGGCAACGAACGATACCCGCCTTGCGGAAGAGGGCGTCGACAGCGGCATCGTTGGTGGCCAAAGCGCCCGTGTGGCTAGAGGCAGCACGGCTGCCGGCAGCACTGCCACCCGACTTGATGGCGGCAATATGGCAACCTTTGTTAATCAGGCTACGGCTGTGCTTGAGCAGGCGCTGGGGGTCGCCCACCTTTTCCATATAAAGCATAATCACACGGCTGGACTTCTCGGGGTCGAAAGTTTCGTCGAGATGCTCTAAAACATCCTCAATGCCTAGTTGCGCGCTATTGCCGACCGCCCAAACGCTGTTGAAAGTCAAGCCATTGCTAATGCCATACTCCTTGATAAAAACGGCTGTGGCGCCACTGCCGGTAATAAAATCGACGCCATGCGGATCCAGCCTAGGAATGGGCGTGTCGAAGCAACCGGCATAGTTGGTGTTGAGGAAGCCGGTGCAGTTGGGGCCGATGAGGCTACCGCCTACGGCATTGATGCTGTCGACAATATGCTTTTCGATGGCAGCACCTTCGGCATTTTCCTCAGAAAAGCCGGCACTGATGATGATAAAGCCCTTGGTTCCTTTTTGCTGGGTGAGTACATCCACCGTGGCAGCGCAGAACTTGGCGGCAATGCAAAGGATGGCGCAATCGACCTGAGGCAGGTCATCGGCCTTGGCGTAGCACTTTACGCCCTGAACTTCGGTTTCTTTGGGGTTGACGGCATAGATAGTGCCCTTGAAGTTGCTCTCGAGGAGGTTCTTCAAGGCCTTTCCGCCAGGTTTGTGAATATCGCTAGAAGCGCCGCAGACAACGATGCTGCGAGGGTTCAATAATTCTTTACAAATCATGTTGTTTTATAGTATATTTTTAGAGAAGGGTAAGGTGACGTTACGGGTCGAGGCTACTTGTCTTCGGGCATAGCAGCCAAGGCGGCAACAAGGTAATCGAAGAACTTTTTGCTGCTGTCGATATTGGCGCGCTCATCGGGGCTGTGGGGGCTCTGGAGAGTCGGGCCGAAGGAGATCATCTCCATGTCGGGATATTTGCCGCCCAGCAAACCGCATTCCAAGCCGGCATGGATAGCCACGACCTTGGCTTCCTCGCCAAAGAGACTCTTGTAGGTGGCCTTCATGCTCTTGAGCAGACCGCTCTGCATGTTGGGCTTCCAACCGGGGTAGGCACCTGTGAGCTGGCATTTGCCACCGGCGAGCTCGGCCATGCAAACTAGGCGCTCGGCCAGGGCATCCTTGGCAGTGTCCACAGAGCTACGAATCAGTGCCTGAATGTAGAAATTCTTGCCGTTGGTGTGCATCTTGGCTAGGTTGAGGGAAGTTTCGACAAGATTCTCCATATCGGTGCTCATGCGCTGAACGCCATTGGGGGCCACCATCACCAGGTTGATAATTTTTTGGGTGTCGACCTCGGTGAGGACTTTGGGAACCATGCGGACCTTCTCCCAAGAAGCAAAGAAATCGGGGTCGGCAGTGGCAATCTCCTTTTTTATCCAACCTGCCACCTTTTCGAACTCGGCCACGATGCACTCCTGATGCTCAACAGGCATAGCAAAGACGCAGGAGGCATCGCGGGGAATGGCATTACGGAGGCTACCGCCTTCGACGCTGACAAGACGGATGCCGCACTCGGCCACCCAACGGAGCATGCGGAACATAAGCTTGTTGGCATTGGCACGGCCGGTGTTTATTTCCATACCGCTGTGGCCGCCTTTAAGGCCACCGACAGTCAAGCGCATGGCGCAGTATTTCTTGGGAGCCGCCTCGGTGGCGTAAGGGATGGTTAGGGTGGCATCGACACCACCGGCACAACCTACGTACAGCTCGCCCTCGGTCTCGCTGTCGAGATTGAGGAGATATTTACCATTAAGCTCGCCTTTCTTCAAACCAAAAGCACCAGTCATGCCGGTTTCTTCGTCAGTGGTAATAAGGACTTCCAGCGGACCATGTTTGATGGTTTTGCTTTCCAACACAGCCATAGCAGCAGCCACGCCCAGGCCGTCATCGGCGCCGAGAGTGGTATCGCAGGCGTAAACCCAACCGTCCACAATCTTGGTCTCGATAGGGTCTTTCAGAAAGTCGTGCACTTTGCCGGCACGGGCTTGCGGCACCATGTCCATGTGGGCTTGCAACACCACGGGGCAAAGCTTCTCCATGCCTTTTGTGGCAGGTTTGGTCATGATAACATTGCCCACTTTGTCCACTCGGCAGTCAATGCCATTTTCTTTTGCCCAACCAACGAGAAATTCGCGGACGGCCTCCTCGTGTTTGGAGGGGCGGGGACAACGGGTGAGTTTGTAAAAGTTGCCCCACAGTTCTTTAGGTTCTAAATCTTTAATAGTCATAGTATTATTATATTTAACAATTTGCAATACTATCTGCGAAGATACAAATAATATTTGGACTGACAATAAATTGCACAAAAATATTTGCAAAATTGTGGTTGCCCGTGGTAAGCGGACCGATATCAACCTTAGGGTGTTCAAAAGAAATGTTCAACATGGGGCGCAATGTGGCGGAAAAACAGTAATTTTGCAGCGATGAATTGTAGGCTTTGTCCAAGGGGATGCGGGGTCGACCGCGTTGTAAATATCGGGTTCTGTGGAGCTTCCACTGAGTTGGAGGTCGCTGCCATATGCGTCCACCAAGGCGAGGAGCCGCCCCTTTGCGGCCAGAAAGGCATTTGTAACGTCTTCTTTGCGCACTGCAACCTAGGGTGCATCTATTGCCAGAACAGCGACATCAGCCAGCCTTCGGCATCGACAATAGGACTCATCCGATACCGCGGGGTGGACGCTGTTGTGGAGGGCATCGCCCAAACTTTGGTTCAAACCGAAAATATCGTTGGTTTTGTCACCCCCACGCACTATGCTGGTCACATCCCCGCCATTGTGGAGGGATTGCACCAGCGGGGGCTCTTCCCGACGACGGTTTACAATACAAGCGGTTACGACACAGTTGAAACGCTACAGCTACTAGCGCCGTACATCGACATATATCTGCCCGACTTCAAATATGCCGATGCCTCTCTGGCGCTCCGCTACTCCCACGCTAGAGACTACCCCACCGTTGCCCTCAAGGCCTTGAAGGAGATGTACAGCCAAAAAGGATCCGCCTTGCCCACTGACGACAATGATCTGGCCTATAGGGGCATCATTGTTCGTCATTTGGTATTGCCTGGGCAAGTGGAGAACTCCCTTGCCGTATTGGACCAGATTGCCGACCTTTCCACCAACCTGCACGTGGCATTGATGGCGCAGTACTTCCCGCCATGCGAAGGGTTGCCTGACCAATTGGGCCGCACTCTCACCAAAGAGGAGTACAACCGTGTTACTGAGCATTTCCATTCCGTCGGCCTGCACCACGGCTGGGTGCAAGAGCTCTCCGCACAATCCGAATGTCGCCCGGACTTTTCCAAACCTCAGGCATTTGCCATCCAAACATAAAGCACAAACGACAAGCGACAACAGATTTATGGCAAAACGCCCGACCTTCAAGGCCGGAAACCGCATTGCACCACACCTAAAAAATATCATCGAACCACTAACACACAGTCTCCCTCCCCCCTCATGGCTCGCAAAGAACAGTCGCCATACCTTTCCGACTCCACCTTCTCCTTTGAAGACACATCGGTGCTGATGTTCCGCACCGACTACCCAAACTATCGGTTCGTGATGGAGCTCAACAATGCCCACGGGCTTGAACTGTCCCGTGTCGAGGATCTTTGGGTAGATGGAACGGAATATCCCTGCTTTAGCTTCAACGACGAATACAACTACATGGCGTTCGTGATGATAGAGCGCTCTAGCAAGGGGGTCTCCGACAAAGTTTTTGACTACAACGACAAGTTGCTCTTGGCGCGCGGGAGGGATGCGTGGAACTTCCAGCAACATATCCTCAACAATTTGGCCCGCAACCTTCCCGAGCCCAATCCCGCCAATCTGCTCGAGCATCGGCAATGGGTGCTAACCAAAAGTTTCAACCAGCGGATTTTTAGCATCGACAGTTTTGGGTTTCGTCAGTCTCAAGGCTTTACCACCTCGCTCTACACCGGCTCATCGGGAAAGATGCCCAAAGCTACTGCCAACTTCCTCAATCGCCTCCACACATTCCTTACCAAAGTTTTCGATGCCCTCCAATACCACCTGTGCGACGATTCCGACTAACAATGAAGCCCCTTTAATCGCCCGTTCTGCCTACACTGAGAGCCTTGATATGGCTGAGTTTTAGCACGGCCTTCCTTCTGCGCACGTAAAATTTTCATTCCGTCTCAAAAGCGTTGTACCCCAGCACCAGAGGGGGCATTCTAGCGAATAGACTTGCCGGGAAGGACGTTCCGCTAACTCGTATTCATAAAAAGAGGGAATACAAATCTTGGTATAAGAGTTTTTTTTTGTACCTTTGCAGTTTTAAAGAAAAAGACAAAAATGCAATTTAAAAATATTATCCCGAACACTATCAAACATCTGCCCATCTTTACCAAGCTCGCTATGATGCTGGTGTCTGCAGCACTGATACCGTTGATGTTCCCCAACAATGGACATGGCGTCCACTACGACTATGCCGTTGGTGGCATTTGGCGCAGCAAAGATTTGGTAGCTCCCTACGACTTTGTTATCCAAAAGCCGCAAAACGAGGCAGAACAGGAAATCGCCGAAGCAAAAAGCAAGGTCATACTCTACTACCACTACAACAATTTGGCCCATACCAAAGCCGTTGAAAATCTCGATGCCGTTGCCCGGCGCCACCCTACCACCAACAAGCGGCAAATGCGTAAATCGCTCGACAGCATCTACCTGATTGGCTATTTGGAGATGCCCGACAGCATGCCCGACTTTGAGAGCCACCGCCTGATCCTGCTCAGCGGCAACATTGGTTCGGAGCGCAATATAGCGCAGTACATCACCCCGCTTGACATCCGCGACACTCTGTTGCGCGACAGCATTCTAGTGCCCGATATCGCCTACGATGCCAACCGCACCCAGTTGGAGCTCAACTCGCGGATTTCACAGCTAAGTTCCTCCTCGCAGATGGTCAAACAAGGCGAGCTGATTGTCTCCGAAGGGCAGCGCGTATCGCTGGAGCAGGCACAGATTATCAGTTCATTGGAGCGCGAAAACGACAAACACTTTCAGGCCGACTACCATCCTTGGGGGCGTTTCTTCGGGCTTTTTGGATTGTGCCTCATCTCCTTTACGGCCCTCTTTCTCTTCCTCAAAAACACACGCCACACCCTGTTGGAGGACGACCGCAAGGTGTTTTTCGTGTTGCTACTCATCTTGCTTATGTCGGCCGTCACAGCAGCCGTCGTCCACACCAATCCCGAATGGGTACTGGTGGTGCCGCTATGCATTGTGCCCGTTATCATGCGCATATTTTTTGATATGCGGGTAGCTCTGTATGTGCAGATTACCACCATCATCATTCTAGCCAATGTAGTGCCGAACTCCTACGAGTTCATTTTTTATCAACTCATTGCCGGTATGATTTCCATTGTCACTGTGCGCAAACTCGAAAGCCGCAGCAAATTCTTTTTGGTCTGCTTTGCCATTTTTGTCACCTATTCGCTCATCTACACCTTTGGCGTCCTTAGCCAGGAAAGTACCCTCCACGGCATCTCTTTCAACCGATACACCATCTTTTTCCTCAATGCCTTGCTCACCTTACTGGCCTACCCGCTGATTTACCTATTCGAAAAACTGTTTGGCCTTACCACCAATCTAACCCTTCTAGAGCTCTCCTCTACCGACACCCCTGCCTTGCGCGAGCTCTCCCGCAACGCTCCCGGCACCTTCCAACACTCCATACAGGTGTCCAACATCAGCGAGGACCTCATCAACGAAATTGGAGGCAACGCCATCTTAGCCAAAGTGGGAGGTCTCTACCACGATATTGGCAAAGTGCGTGCCCCGCTTTTTTTCACCGAGAACCAGAACAGTGGGTTCAATCCGCACGATGAGTTGGACTCCCGCGAAAGTGCCTCTATCATTATCCGCCACGTAACCGACGGGCTTGACTTGGCCAAAAAATACCACCTGCCGAGCGAGGTGCAACAGTTTATCCGCACCCACCATGGCACTACCTTCACCAGCTATTTCTACAACAAATACAAAGAGAGCCATCCCGGCGAAACCATCGACATCAACGACTTCCGCTACAATGGTCCCACACCATTTTCGCGAGAGACGGCCGTGGTGATGATTGTGGACAGCGTGGAGGCCGCTTGCCGTAGCATGAAAGAGCACGACCAAAAATCCATCGACAAGCGGGTTGACCAAATCATCGACGACAAAATCGGCAACAATCAGTTCTGCAACTGCAACCTCACTTTTGGTGACATCGACCGCATACGCAAGATACTGAAATCGAAAATGATGAGCATCTATCACGCCCGCATAGCCTACCCCATTACAAAATAGAAGGCCTTTCCGCCGGCAGTTGTAATAAGAACCATAAGGGTTGCTCCTCCTCCCAAAAACAGACACATACGCCCCGCAAAAACACCCCCTAAACGAACAACAAAAACAGATGTATAAGATGAAAAAATCCATCCTAACCCATGCAGGCATTGTCGTCATCCTGCTTGCCATCTCGGCCCTATACTTTTTGCCCATCCTTCAAGGCAAGGCGCTCCCGCAAGGCGACTTGCAGAAATACGAGGGCATGGCCAAAGCCCAGAAAGACTACCACAATGCCACTGGCGACTACTCCACTTGGTGCCCTAGCATGTTCAGCGGCATGCCGGGCTACCAAATTACCAACAGCCCGCAACACTCGCTGTTCACACCCTTAAAGAGCATCCTTACGCTCCAAGTATTCAACCGCCAAAACGATATGGGCATCATCTTCCTTTATCTGCTTGGCTTCTATATTGCCTTGGTAGCCTTAGGCATAAATCCGTGGTTGTCGCTCTTAGGGGGGCTGGCTTTCGGGCTGGGTAGCTACAACATTATTATCATCGAAGCCGGCCATATCACCAAAGCCTGGGCCATGGCCATGATGGCTCCCATACTGGCGGGCATGCTACTGTGCTTCAAAGGAGCAAGTGCCTACCGTCAGGACAAGCGCGGCGGCACCTCACGCCTTATCTGGGGTGGCATTCTCTTCGCCCTTGCCTTGGGCCTGCAGATTGCCTTCAACCACATCCAAATCACCTTCTACACCGCCCTCGCTGGTGTGGTGATGGGTGTCGTATACCTTATTTACTCCCTCAAGGACAAGTACTTCCACAGTTTCCTCCTTTCGGTGGGCGTATTACTAGCAGGTGCCGCCCTGGCATTAGCCTGCAATACACGCCACCTGATGGTGAACCAAGAATATGTGAAATATACCATGCGCGGCGGTAGCGAAATCACCGTCACCCCACAGGAGCTTTACGGAGCCGAATTCCCACGCAACGACAACTCCAATGCTAGTGGCCTCGACATCAACTACGCCTTTGGCTGGAGCTACGGCATCGGCGAAACCTACACCCTTTTGGTGCCCGGTGCCCGTGGCGGCGGCAGTATGGAGCCAGTCGGCCATAAAAGTGTCAGCTACAACAATTTCCACCAAGATAAGATGCCACTCTATTGGGGCGACCAACCCTTCACGTCGGGTCCAGTATACTTTGGCGCCATTATTGTTTTCCTGTTTGTTTTTGGCATGATAATGGTTAAAGGGCCCGAACGTTGGTGGATCCTCATTGCCACCATCCTAGCCATTATGCTCAGCTGGGGTAAGAATTTTATGGGCTTCAACGAATGGATCTTCAACCATTTGCCTCTCTACAACAAATTTCGTACACCATCCATGAGCTTGGTTTTGGCCAATGTGCTGACTGTTGTCATGGCCATTTTGGGCGTGCGCGAGGTGCTACGCGAAAACCTTGACGTCAAACGGGCACTCCGAGCCCTCTATATCTCGGCCGGATCCACGGTAGGCATCATCCTGCTAGGCCTGCTCTGTAGCGGTGGGCTAGACTTCAGCGGAAGTGCCGATACCGAAATGGCCCGCCAATACGGCAACCAATGGCCCATGCTACAGAATATCTTCATTCAGGACCGCAAAGCACTCTTTTGCAGCGACTCCTGGCGTAGCATAGCCTTCATTCTGCTAGCTGCAGCCACTCTGTTTGTGTACATCAAATTCCTCAGCGGCAAGAAGAAGGCCTCCTTGGCCGTCACCGCTGTCCTGGCCCTGCTGATTGTTGTCGACCTGCAAAATGTCAACAATCGCTACCTCAACGAGAGCAACTATGTGCGCAATGCTCGCCAACTGGAGATGCAACCCGAACAGTACGACTACGATATCGATGCCCTTGCCGCTAATAACGGCGACTGCGACTACCGCGTGTTCAACCTTGCCATCAACACCTTCAACGACTCCAAACCCTCTGCCTTCCACAACCAGATAGGCGGCTACAGCGCTGCCAAACTTCGCCGGTATCAGGACCTTATCGACTTCTACATTTCCTACCAGCTCAACCCTGCCGTACTTAATATGCTCAACACCCGCTACATCGTCCTGCAGAACGGCCAGGTGCAGCGCAATGCCGGCGCTTTGGGCAATGCATGGTTCGTCCGCAAAGTAAGGCCCGTCAAGGATGCCAACGAAGAGATTCTAGCCCTTGCCGAGTTCGACCCCGCCACCGAAGCCATTGTCGACCAATCGCAGTTCCAAGTAGCCCCTACAGGCGCCTTCGACAGCACTGCCACCATCGTTATGGAGCACAAACAACCCACCGACCTCAATACCCTCACCTACCATAGCCACAGCACCACAGACCAGTATGCCGTATTCAGCGAAATCTACTACCACCCCGACTGGCGGGCATACATCGACGGCCAACCTGTCCAATGCCTAAGAGCCAACTACGTTCTGCGCGCCATGCTCATCCCTGCCGGTGACCACCAGATTGAGTTCCGTAACGAATCTCCCACCATGCACCGCCTGGACACAATTACCCTCATCTGCTCCATCTTCACCGTCCTAGTCATCGCCACCACCCTGCTGCTCTACTACCGCCGCTTTGCCACAAGAAAGACCCTCAGCACAAAAGCATCCGAGTAACCGCCGCTATGTGCTGTGCTAGGGCAACAGAAAAAGGGTTCAGGGTCCGGCAACACTATACTGCCGGGTCTTGAACCTTGGAGCAACCAAAAAAATTGAATTGCCGAATATTACAATATACAAGTTCCTACCCACCCTTCGTTAATAGGCAATCTTTAACGCATAATACCCCAAAAATATGCTTTCCGTTATCATCTGCACCTACAACCGCGACAAATACATCTACAACGTTCTCAAAAGCATTGCCGAGAACGACTTCCCGCGCACCAGCTATGAGATAGTCCTTGTCAACAACAACAGCACCGACCGCACCGAGGCTCTGTGCCAGCAGTTCCATGCCGACTATCCGGATGTGGACTTCCATTACCTAGTCGAAACCCAGCAGGGTCTATCCTATGCCCGCAACTGCGGCATACGCAACTGTAAAGGCGACCTGCTTGTGTATGTCGATGACGACGCCACCGTTGGCAAAGATTACCTGCGCACCTATGCCGACTTCTTTGCACGCAAAGCTAGCCGCAAAAACCTTCCCGGTACCTCATCCGCCACAAACCAGGATGATGCTTTTGCCGTGGCCGCCGGCGGGCCCATACTACCTGTATACGAAACCGAGGAGCCGTCGTGGATGTCGCACTACACCCGCCAATTGGTTACCGGCAAGCTATATCTTGGCGATAGCGAGCGAGAGTTCCCCAAGGGCGCATTCCCTGGCGGAGGGAATGCTTGCTACCTCAAGAGTGTATTCGACGCCGTTGGCATGTTCAATGTAGAGTTGGGGCGAAAGGGCAACAGCCTCATAGGCGCCGAGGAGAAGGACCTCTTCGACAAGATGACTTCCCGCGGGATGAAGTTCTACTACCTCCCTGGTGCCATCCTCTACCACATCATTCCCGACCACAAACTCACCAACGACTATTTCCAACGCCTAACCTACAGCATAGGAGTCAGCGAACGTTACCGCACCAAACAAATTTCGCAAAGCAAATACCTCAATCGTCTTTGGAAAGAATGCATTAAATGGGGCGGCACCCTCGTGCTGTGGCTTTCCTTCGCCATCCGAGGGCAATTTGCCAAAGGCAACAAACTGGTTGTCTTCCGAAAGAATGTCACCAAAGGCCTCCTAAGAGGCTGATTTGCGTTGGAATTAGCCTGTCGCCTGTAAAAATACGGCTACCCAGTAACCACCAAAACAAGGATACGAAACGTACATACCCGAAGCCCCGTAAGGTTAGGCTTCCTTAAGTTCAAGTAACAAATGCAACGAGTGCTGAAATTGAGGTGACAATGTCGG
>CAZAAK010000063.1:0-14506 GCA_964483145.1 uncultured Bacteroidaceae bacterium | reverse complement strand
ACAATGAGTATAACTGAATATTAACCCTGTCTAAAAATGGGGAGTACTATACTCTTGCAAGCGAAAAAATTTCCTCAGGCACTATATGCAGCGGAATTGGTTCGTCAAAACCTACTTGAAACAACATAACAGCAGATGATTTTTATACTTGACCCCAACGATTTCAGCTTTCCTGACCCCAACTTGGCAGAGCCTGAGGGTATCATTGCAGTTGGTGGCGACCTCAATCCCATCCGGTTGCTCAATGCTTACGCCTCCGGCATATTCCCTTGGTACAACCCAGGCCAAATGATTCTTTGGTGGTCGCTGGACCATAGGATGGTGCTTTTCCCTGACGAGTTCCGCTATAGCAGGAGTCTTTGCCGGGTAGTAAAGTCGGGTAAGTTCGAAGTGCGCACGGACACCGCTTTCCGGCAGGTGATGCACCATTGCGCCACAACCAAGCGTAGCGACCAAGACGGGACTTGGATCACCTCCGAGATGCTGGAGGCGTATTGCCGGTTACATGATATGGGCTATGCCCATTCTTTCGAGACCTACCACCAGGGCAAGCTAGTCGGTGGACTTTACGGCGTCAGCCTTGGCCAGGCTTTCTTTGGGGAGTCGATGTTCCACACCATGACCGATGCCTCCAAGGTAGCCTTTGTTAGGTTAGTGGAATTTTGCCGCGACCACCGCTTCAGCCTGATTGATGCCCAGCAGCAAACGCCCCACTTGGCATCTCTTGGCGCTAGACCAATCCCTCGAAAGCAGTATCTCGACATTTTGTATTCCCTTGACTATGCCAAAACTCTTTGCGGCAGTTGGAGCTGAAAAGGCGCCCCGGTATTAAACGGAGCGCCTTCGTGTTTTTTTATTTGGTGGTACGGCCGAAACTATGTTCACGAGCACAGGCAAATGCTCTACAGGTCGAATGCCTTCCGGATGGGTTCAACCATGTCCAGTTTCTCCCAGCCGAAGAATTGAACCTCCTTCTGATGTTCTCTACCGTCGGGGTCAAGCAGGGTGACATTGGCACGGTAGGGGTCGCGGCCGATGTGCCCATAGGCTGCGGTGGGGCGGAAAATAGGGTTCTTAAGCCCGAAACGCTGGATGATGGCAAAGGGACGCATGTCGAAGATTGAGCCAATACGGCGGGCTATTTCTCCATCGCTCACTTTTACATGACTGGTGCCGTAGGTATTCACATAAAGTCCCACTGGTTCTGCCACCCCAATGGCGTAGGCTACCTGCACCAACACCTCATCGCAAACTCCAGCGGCTACCATGTTTTTGGCAATATGGCGTGTGGCATAGGCCGCCGAACGGTCGACTTTAGAGGCATCTTTGCCAGAAAATGCACCGCCGCCGTGCGCGCCACGCCCCCCGTATGTGTCCACGATAATCTTGCGACCTGTGAGGCCAGTATCGCCGTTGGGGCCGCCAATAACAAACTTGCCGGTAGGGTTGACAAACAGTTTGTAGTCGCCGCCGGCAAATAGGGCACGGTTGTCATCGCTTAGCCTTTCCAACACACGCGGAATCAGAACTTTTCTTACATCCTCTCTAATTTGCGCTAGCATGGCCGTTTCCTCGCCAAATTCGTCGTGCTGGGTGCTGATAACAATGGCTTCGACACGCTGTGGCTTGCCACTGTCGCTGTACTCAATGGTAATTTGGCTTTTGGCATCGGGGCGCAGATAAGTCATCTGCCTGCCTTCTTTGCGAATCTTGGTCAGCTCCTGCAGGAAGATGTGCGCCAGCGTAATGGGTAGGGGCATAAATTCGGGGGTTTCGCTGCAGGCGTATCCGAACATCATACCCTGGTCGCCAGCGCCTTGCTCCTCGGCATCGGCGCGGTTGACGCCTTGATTGATATCGCCGCTTTGGCCGTGGATAGTGGATAGTATGCCGCAGGATTCGGCTTCGAAACGATATTCACCTTTGGTGTAGCCAATGTCGCGGATAACATTGCGCACGGTGTCGGCAATTTCCACATAGCCATTGCATGTCACCTCGCCGCTGAGCACCACCAGCCCGGTGGTCACTAGCGTCTCGCAGGCAACGTGGCTTTCGGGGTCGCGTCGGAGGAATTCATCGAGGAGTGCATCAGAAATCTGGTCGGCAATTTTGTCGGGATGGCCTTCGGAAACCGACTCGGAAGTGAAAAAATAACTCATAATACTTTTACTTTTTTGATGTTGGTTTACTAACTGGCAGGTTTTTGGCCTGCCGAACATAAAAAAGCAAAGATGGGGAAGAATGTGATTGTTGATTTGAAAACCATGTATTTAGCATTATTTTTCAGTGGTTGCAATCATTACAAATCTATCCACTTTGCGGTTGCAAAGATACGAATATTATCTGTTATGACCGAAAAAAAAGAAAGGTCACTGCCCTTTGCAGTGACCTTCCCCCTATTTCAAGCCCAAAACGGACTCACCCTAATCTTGTCAAGGCGCTACAATGTCCGTAGAAAGCGGCTGCGGATTTAGTCTCTCTTTCTGTCGCGGCCAAAGCCCGAACCAATCCATTGACGGTTCAGGCGGGCAATGTTCTGACGCCGGATTTGTTTCGGGCATTCGGCCTCGCAAGCATAGGTATTGGTGCAGGAGCCAAAGCCGAGCTCGTCCATTTTGCAGACCATCTTGCGAACGCGGTCGGCGGCCTCCACCTGTCCTTGGGGTAGGAGGGCCAGGTGGCTCACCTTGGCGCTCACAAACAGCATGGCACTGGCATTCTTGCATGCAGCCACGCAGGCTCCACAGCCAATGCAAGCGGCAGCGTCCATGGCCATATCTGCCTTATGCTTGGGAATCAGTATGTTGTTGGCATCTGGCACACCTCCAGTGGTGGTGCTGATGTAGCCGCCGGCCTGGATAATCTTGTCAAAGGCAGTGCGGTCCACAACTAGGTCACGTATCACCGGGAAGGGTTTGGCACGCCAAGGCTCAATCCAAATTTCGTCACCGTCCTGGAACTTGCGCATGTGCAACTGGCAGGTGGTGACTCCGTCATCATTGCCGTGGGGGCGCCCGTTGATGTACAATCCGCACATTCCGCAGATTCCCTCCCGGCAGTCGTTGTCGAAGCAAACTGGGTGGGTAATGTGGTCGTTGAGCAATTTTTCGTTCAGGATGTCGAGCATTTCCAAAAAGGAGCACTCGGGGGAGATATCGCTGACCTTATAGGTCTCGAAATGGCCCTTGGCACGGGCATTTTCCTGACGCCATATATGTAGTGTGAAATTCATTTTTTTCGTATATTTTAGAGGTTTAGGTGATTTAACACGAACTACAGGCTATTTGTAATTACGTTTTGCAATCTGGATGTATTCGTAGTGGAGGTCTTCCTTGCTCATTACCTCGTCCACATCGTGACCTTGGTATTCCCAAGCGCCCACATACATGAAGTGCTCGTCGTCACGTTGGGTTTCACCGTCTTCGGTTTGGTGCTCGGTGCGGAAGTGTCCGCCACAACTCTCTTCGCGATGCAAGGCATCCTGTATCATCAGGCGGGCAAGTTCAAAGTTGTCGGCAGCGCGCAGACCTTTCTCCAACTCGGGATTCATCTCCTCGTTTTTGCCTGGGATGGAAACCTCTTTCCAGAACTCTGTTTCCAATTCGCTCACCTTCTTTTTGGCGGTGGTCAGGCTCTCGGTGTTGCGTGCCATGCCCACATATTCCCACATGATGTGACCGAGGGCTTTCTGGAAGTGGTCCACGGTTTTGGTGGTGCCGGCGGCAGCATTCTGACCTACCGCGAAGAGGCGGTTGATGCGATTGCGCACATCCTGCTCGGCTTTGTCGAACTCGGGAGTGTCGGCGCTGATCTTGCCAACGTAAATCTGGTCGCTTAGGTAGTTCTGCATGGTATAGGGCAACACAAAGTAACCGTCGGCCAAGCCTTGCATCAGTGCCGAAGCACCTAAGCGGTTGGCTCCGTGGTCGCTGAAGTTGGCCTCACCTGCTGCAAACAAGCCGGGAATGGTGGTCTGCAACTCGTAGTCTACCCAAATGCCGCCCATGGTGTAGTGAATGGCTGGGTAAATCATCATTGGGGTCTCGTAGGGATTGTCGTCGGTGATTTTTTGGTACATTTGGAAGAGGTTGCCGTAGCGCTGTTCTACCACATCGCGCCCCAAGCGCTCGATGGCCTCGGCAAAGTCTAGGTAGACGGCTAGTCCAGTACCTACGCCGTAGCCGGCATCGCAACGCTCTTTGGCAGCGCGGCTAGCAACATCACGGGGTACCAAATTGCCAAAAGCGGGATAGCGACGCTCCAAGTAGTAGTCGCGGTCTTCCTCGGCAATATCGGTGGGCTTTAGCTTTTTGGCACGAATGGCTTCGGCATCTTCCTTCTTTTTGGGCACCCAAATGCGGCCATCGTTGCGTAGCGACTCACTCATTAGGGTAAGCTTCGACTGGTAGTCGCCGTGCACAGGGATGCAGGTGGGGTGGATCTGCACATAGCAGGGGTTAGCAAACAGGGCGCCTTTCTTGTGGCACTGCCATGCGGCGGAGCCGTTGCTGTTCATGGCGTTGGTGCTCAGGAAGTAGACGTTGCCGTAGCCCCCAGTGGCCAAAACCACGGCATGGGCGGCAAAGCGCTCAATCTCACCGTTGACAAGGTTGCGGGTGATGATGCCGCGGGCACGGCCGTCGACAACAACTAGGTCCATCATTTCGTGGCGTTCGTGCAAAGTAACGGTGCCACGGGCAATCTCACGGCTTAGGGCGCCATAGGCACCTAGCAACAATTGCTGGCCGGTTTGGCCGCGGGCGTAGAATGTTCGGCTTACCTGTGCACCACCAAAAGAACGGTTATCCAAGGTTCCGCCGTAGTCGCGAGCAAAGGGCACCCCCTGGGCGACGCATTGGTCGATAATGTTGTTGCTCACCTCTGCCAAGCGGTAGACATTGGCCTCGCGGGCACGGTAGTCGCCGCCCTTGATGGTGTCGTAGAAAAGGCGGTAGGTGGAGTCGCCGTCGTTCTGATAGTTTTTGGCTGCGTTGATACCTCCCTGAGCAGCGATGGAGTGCGCGCGGCGGGGCGAATCCTGTATGCAGAAGATGTCTACCTTGAAACCCATGGCGCCGAGCGATGCGGCTGCAGAGGCACCGGCGAGGCCGGTTCCAACAACGATGATGTTAATCTTGCGTTTGTTGGCAGGATTCACCAGCTTCTGGTGGGCTTTATAGTTGGTCCATTTTTCAGCAAGGGGACCTTCGGGTATTTTGGAATCGAGATTCATGTTCTATATATTGATTTCTAACCAAGCCATAGCATGCCATTAACGGTCGGGAGCATGGCCTGTTCTGTATTACACATTCAATTAAAAAAGCGAAGGAATGAAAATGCCAAGTGTCACCAATGCAAAAATCAGGCAGACGGCCCAGGTGTAGATGATACCGACAATTTCGATGGCCTTGTTGTATTTGTAGTTGTTCAGGCCCAAGGTCTGGAATGCGCTCGGGAAAGCATGACGCAGGTGCAGGCCTACCAGGGCAAAGAGAACCAGATAAATCAGTACCATGTACCCGTGTGTGAATTTTTCACGGGCCATGTGGTAAAAGTCGGGTTCGGCAGTGCCTTTGCCAAAGGCAGCATTGATGGCGTTGCGGTCGTCATAGGTGAGCGACTGGATGTATTTGCCGTCCTCGGAAAATTTGTTCTCGCTTTGGGCATTCATGATAATCTCAGCAACGGGAACGATCTCACGCAATTTGTCCAACTGCGCGTTGATTTCTTCCAAATCTTTTTCGTTGACCTGTCCTTGCTCCTTCAGCTGTGCTACTTGCTGGTCGTTGGTGGACATGTAGTCTTCGGGGGTCATGCCATACTGTTGGCAAATCTGAACCATTTGGCTGAGTTCCGGCTTGGTGGAAATCTCCTCGGTACGAACCATATAGTTGCCTTTGGTCCAACCCATCTTAACAAAATAGAAGCTGTAAAAATGCACGAACAGCAGAATCAGAATCATCAGTCCGGTCCAGGGCATCAGTTTAGAAAAGGGGTGTGTCTTGGTTTTGCTAGCTACATGGTAGCGCTCGGTGCCGCGGGCCTGATGGTTGGTGAACCAAAGCCACATGGTAAGGCATATGTGCAGCACGAAGCATGCCAAAAGGATAACTTCGAATATCTTTACAAAGATGTTCGTGCCCATGAAATGGCAGAAGGCGTTGTACCACGCTCCGCCATCGTTGCGCAGGATGCACAGGTTGGCGCAGGCATGAAACAACAGGAAAATCAGTAGAAAGGCTCCGATAAGGGCCACTAAGATCTTCTTGGTGATGGAATGGATTTGTGGTAAATTCATCTATTTTGGTTGTTTGAAATTATTTATTTGTTTCTTTCATTGCAAAAGGGAATGGGGTTTGAAGCCAGTGGGCGATGTCGCTCGGGCGGGCTCCAAACCCCATTTATTCGGATGCTATTTCTTGCCGCCGCCGCTGAAATCGTCGTACGATATCATCTCGGCAGGCACGCCAAGGCCGTCCAACATATTCACTACGGCAGCACTCATCGGGCCAGGTCCGCACATGTAGTATTCTATGTCTTCCGGTGCGGGGTGGTCCTTCAAGTAGGTGTTGTACATCACTTGGTGCACAAAACCGGGCGTGTATGCCACGCCGGCGGCATCGGCTGCCGGGTCCGGACGGTCCAGCGCCAGATGGAACTGGAAGTTCGGGTACTCCTTTTGAATTTCCAGGAAGTCGTTCAAATAGAACACTTCGTTCAGTGCACGGGCGCCATAGAAATAGTGCATCTTGCGGTCTGTGGTGTGCAGGGTCTTGGTTATGTGCATGATTTGAGCACGCAGAGGAGCCATACCGGCACCACCGCCAACCCATATCATTTCGGGCTTGTTAGCCATATCGGCAGGGTGATCCTTGATGTGGAAGTCGCCGTATGGACCCGACATGATTACTTTGTCGCCGGGTTTCAAGCTGAAAATATAGGAAGATGCAATGCCGGGATTGACGTCCATAAAGCCCGAACGGTCCGGTTTGAATGGAGGTGTGGCAATGCGGACGGTCAGCATAAACACATCACCCTCGGCCGGATAGTTGGCCATAGAATAGGCTCGGATGGTCGGCTCGGGGTTGACGCACTTGAGGTCGAACATCTTGAACTTCTCCCATGAAGGCAGATACTCGGGGGTGATGAGCTCCTTGTCGTAGTCGGCGTAGTTGATGCTGAATTTCGGAATCTCAATCTGCGCATACGAACCTGGGGCAAAGTCCATGTGCTCGCCGGCAGGCAGTTGCACCTTGAACTCCTTGATAAAGGTGGCTACGTTGGTGTTGCTCACCACGGTGCACTCGTACTTCTTAATGCTCAAGATAGAGGGCGGTACGGCTATCTTCATGTCTTCTTTCACCTTTACCTGGCAACCTAGGCGCCAATGATCTTGGATTTGCTTGCGGGTGAAGAAGCCTACTTCTGTGGGAAGGATGGAACCGCCGCCTTCGAGCACGCGGCATTTGCACTGGCCGCAACTGCCCTTGCCGCCGCAGGCGCTGGGGAGAAAAATTTTCTGCTCAGAAAGGGTCGAGATCAGGGAGCCCCCTGTGGGCACTTCCAGTTTCTTGTCGTTGTTGATAGTAATCGTCACATTGCCTGAGGGCATCAGCTTGGAGCGAAGCAACAGCAGTAGGGCCACCAATACTAGGATGACCACCAGGAAGACGACTAATGCGGTAATTATTGTCTGTGTCATTTCCAATCGTTGTTTAAAGTTTGATACCCATAAAACTCATGAATGCCAGACCCATCAAACCGGTGATGATAAAGGTGATGCCAACACCTTTCAGCGCAGGGGGTATGTGGGAGTAGCGCAACTTTTCGCGGATAGCGGCAATGCCAACAATAGCTATCAGCCAGCCGATGCCACTGCCCAAAGAAAAGCTTATCACCTCGCCTACATCACTGTAGTCGCGCTGCTGCATGAACAGCGAACCGCCCATCACGGCACAGTTCACCGCAATCAGGGGCAGAAAGATGCCTAGCGAGTTGTACAGCGCCGGGGCAAATTTTTCCACCACCATCTCCAAGATCTGCACAATGGCGGCAATGACGGCAATGAACATAATCAGGCTTAGAAAGGAAAGGTCGACATTGGCCAAGTCTGGACTAATCCACGTCAAGGCCCCTTCCCTTAGGACGTATTTGTCCAATAAGTAGTTCAGGGGTGTGGTAATCACTAGCACAAAAGTAACTGCAATGCCTAGGCCTGCAGAGGTCTTCACGGTCTTCGAAACGGCTAGATAAGAGCACATGCCGAGGAAGAAGGCGAAAATCATATTGTCAATGAATACCGACTTGATAAATATATTAATATATTCCATAGTATTTTCTGTTATCTTTTATACGGTATGTACTGCTAGTTCTCTTGAAGGTCTTTGTCCTTGCTACGCTGAATCCAGATTATCACACCAAGCAGTATCAGCGCCATCGGAGCCATGATCACCAGGCCGTTGTTCTCATAGCCTATATTGTACAGGCCCAACTTCTCCATCACAGGATAGCCCCACAGGGTGCCACTGCCAAGAAGCTCACGAACAAAGCCTAGAATTATCAGGATAATGCCGTATCCCAAGCCATTACCAATACCGTCCATCATGGATTCCAACGGTTTATGGTTCATGGCAAAGGCTTCCAAACGGCCCATAACAATGCAGTTGGTGATAATCAATCCTACGTACACCGACAACTGTTTGCTCACGTCGTAGACAAAGGCCTGCAACACCTGGTTGACCAAAATAACCAATGCGCTCACCACCACCAGCTGCACGATGATTCGGATTCGCGGCGGAATGGTGTTGCGCATCAGCGAGATGACTAGGTTGGACAAAGCCACCACCACAGTCACCGACAAGGCCATCACAAAGGCGGACTTCAACTGTGCGGTAACCGCCAAGCTGGAGCAGATACCCAATATCTGCACGGTGACGGGATTATTCTTGATTAGCGGAGTTGTAAATACTTCTGAAAATTTACTCATGGCTTACCTCCTCTTCATTAGTGTTTTCTACTGCGACGGATTCAACCGTTGCCACAGTGGCAACACGGTTGGCATCGATGAATTTTTGGTAGCGCATCAGGTCTACTCTCAGCATCTCGTCCACACCGTTGGATGTCATTGTGCCACCAGTGATGGCGTCAACTTCGTGCAAGGCCGCTGCGTCGGCTTTTTTCTTCACGGCAATGGAAACCACCTGACCGTTCTCGTCGAGAATCTGCTTCCCGATGAACGGGGCCTGAAATTTTTCGGTGGTGATTTCTGCACCCAAACCGGGCGTCTCGCCGTCGTGGCTGAAGGTTACACCTATCACGGTGTTTAGGTCTTCGGCCAAGGCAATGTTGCTGTACACCGCTCCCCATAGACCTGTTCCCTGTGTGGGTATGACGTAACCTTTCTTACCGTCTTTGTTGAAAACGTATACGGGAAAGGCTCCCTGTTTGCCGTTTTTCTCCAAAGTCTGTTGCTCTTTCAGTTTAATGTTGAAGGCGCGGACATCGCCTTGCTCCATCTTGTCGTCCTGAACATTGTAGATGCTCAAGGTGGTGCCATCGGTGCCTACAGTCAGTTCTTGGTCGAAATACTGCAAGTACATCTCGGATGCCTCATCGCGCGTACAGTTCACGCCAATGGCTTGCAGCAGCACTTGCATCTTTTCGTTGCGGATGTTGTCGTTCTGCTTCTCTCTCAGGCTCATTGCCACAACCGAAAGCACCACGGCCACCACGGCCACGATGCCAGCGGAATATATGTATATATATGTATTGCTAAACTTTTTCATGCCTTGACCTCCTTTCCTTCTTCCAACGCACGGCGTTGGCGGCTTTTGATGTTCCGTTGAACAACGCAGTGGTCAATTAGCGGGGCAAAGCAGTTCATCAGCAGGATGCTCAGCATCATGCCTTCCGGATAGGCGGGGTTGAGCACGCGCAGCATCACGGCAAAAGCTCCTATCAGGATGCCGTAAATCCACTTGCCACAGTTGGTTTGGGCGCTGGTGACGGGGTCGGTGGCCATAAAGACGGCGCCGAAGGCAAAACCACCCATAATAAAGTGGTAGTAGAAGGGCAACTGCATGTATTCGTTAGCTCCGATGACATTGAATAGCAATCCCATGGCTCCTCCGCCAACAAAAACGGCTAACATGGTGCGCCAGCTGGCAATGCCGCTAATCAACAGGATGAGTGCACCCAGGGCAATAGCAATGACCGAGGTCTCGCAAGTGCAACCCGGGATGGTGCCGATAATCATATCCAAAGCCGAAGCCTGGGGGTGAATGCCGGTGGCTAGGTCGCCTAGCGGGGTAGCGCCCGTTAGGGCATCACTGCCCCACATGTCGGCAGCAATCCACACCTTGTCGCCCGACATGTGGGTGGGATAGCTGAAAAACAAGAAGGCACGTGCCACCAAAGCAGGATTCAAAAAGTTCATGCCCGTGCCACCAAACACCTCCTTGGCAAAAATGACGGCAAATGCCACGGCTAGCGCCAGTTGCCACAGCGGGGTGGTTACAGGCACAATCATCGGGATGATAAAGCCGGTGACAAGGTAGCCTTCGTAGACCTCGTGTCCGCGGATTTGGGCATAGGTGAACTCGATGCCGAGCCCCACCACATAGCTGACCACAAGCATGGGTAGCATGCGCACAAAACCGAACCATAGGCAGTACCACCAGCCAAAGGCTTCACCGCCTTGGGCCACGATGGCCTCGGAAGTCTGGTAGCCGATGTTCCACATGCCAAAGAGCATGGCGGGGACCAAAGCAAAGACCACGGTAATCATGGCACGTTTCATATCCACCGCATCGCGCACATGGCTGCCGCGGCGGGTTACCTTGTTGGGGGTGAAGGCAAAGGTTTCAAAACCACCAAAGGTCTGCGAAAGCCAACTCAGTTTGCCTCCCTCGCTGAAGGTGGGTTTGATTTTGTCGATAAAGTTTCTTAAACCATTCATTTGCATCACATGGCCTCCTTTCTTAATGTCTCCAGTGCCTCACGAATGATGGGCTGGATGTCAGTCTTGGATGTGTCAATAAATTCGCACAGGGCAAAGTCCTCGGGCTCCACTTCATAGATGCCTAGGTTCTCCTGAAGCTCCATGTCGCCAATGATGCAGGCCTTGATAAGCTGCAGGGGATAGATATCGAATGGAAACACCCGCTCAAAGTTACCCGTGAACACAAAGGGGCGCACTTCGCCGTGGGTGTTGGTGTCGAAGACGGGTTTGGCGCACTTGGGTAGCGAGTGCTTGTTTTTTCTGCAGCGGGCAAAGAAACCGCTGAGGAAAGTGCGGCTGAAGCTGAACTTCTTCAGCCCCGGCATCAACCAGCCCATGAAGTCGTAGTAGTTGCCTTCGGGCAGGATGCTCAGCATGCTGTCGTAGCCGCCCACAAAACCGTTGGCTGCAATTTGTGTGCCGCTGAGGATGTTGCCACTGATGATGCGGTTGCCGTCTAGGTCGGCAGAACCTTCAACCTTGGGGTAGCCCGTGCTGCAAGTCTGGTTGGCTACTAGGCTCTCCACACTGGCACCTACATAGGTGCGGAAATAGTGGGGGGACTTGATCTTGGGCCCAGCAACGGCAACCACGCGCTCGGGGCAGTACTTCCCCGTGGTGACCAAATGACCCAAAGTAGCAATGTCCTGAGGGTTCATGGTCCATACCACATCGCCTTTGTTGATGGGGCAGAGCATGGCAATTTGGGTGCCTACATTGCCGGCAGGGTGAGGACCGTTGACGATGTGCAACTCCACATTGCTAGCTTGGGTATGGGCTACTGTGTCCATTAACTTCTGCCCATTGCGGAAGCACAGGTGCAACTTGCCGCTAGTGAGCGAGGCCAAAGCCTCTACGCCGTGGACAAAGTCGTCCTCGCGGCCCTGCATCAAATAGTCGTAATCGGGAGCCAGAGGGGCGCTGTCGAAGCAGCTCACCACAATGGCTTTGGGGGTATCATCGGGATTGGCTACGGTGCCGAAGGGGCGTTGGCGCAACATAGTCCACAAGCCGCATTGGAGCATCTGTTCCTTCAGGCTTGCTGCCTTGGGCATGGGGGATTCGGTTGCGTTCCCGTCCTTTTCAACCACCACGGCCAGCAAAAGGCGCTTGTCGCCTCTCACCACGGCCTTTACACGGCCTGCTACGGGAGCACAAAAGCGGATGCGCTCGTCCTTTTTGTCGCACAGTAGCGCATCGCCGGCTTTCACCGCATCGCCCTCAGCCACTAGCAGGCGCGGCACAAGGCCGACATAGTCAGTGGGCTTTATGGCGTAGGTGGCTATCGTGCGGGCATCGGTGGTCCTCAGCTCGGCAGCGCCATCTATCGGCAGGTCAAGACCCTTTTTTACATTGATAATATTTGCCATAGAGGTTTGTTGGTATAATTTTGAAATAACCAAATCCACGTCCCGCCCCCTCACTGCCGCCTAGTGGCGGTGGTGAGGGTTAGAAACCTGGAACTTGGGTGGATATCTCTTTATCCTACAAAGATTGTTTTATCTGTGTGTACCTACAACGATTAGTGGTTCAGTGGCACACCTTCCACGAAGACGGGTTTGAGCATATTCTCGGGTTGCATGATTTTGTCGAGCTGCTCCTTGGTGAGATATTTGTGCTCAAGAACCAATTCGTAAACACCGCGGCCAGTCTCGGTGGCTTCCTTGGCAACCTTGGTGGACTGTTTGTAGCCGATGTAGGGGTTCAGCATGGTGACAATGCCAATGCTGTTCTCAACCAGCTCCTTGCAACGCTTCTCGTTGGCAACGATGCCATCGATGCAGAGGGTGCGCAAGGTGTCCACACCATTGGTCAACAGATGGATGCTTTCGAACAGGGTGTAGGCCATAACGGGCTCCATCACATTGAGTTCCAACTGAGCGTTGTCGGCACCCATGGCAATGCAAGTGTCGTTGCCGATAACCTTGTAGTTGATTTGGTTCATCACCTCGGGAATGACGGGGTTGACCTTGCCGGGCATGATGCTCGAACCGGGTTGACGCTCGGGCAGGTGCACTTCCATCAAACCGCAACGAGGGCCAGAACCCATGAGACGGAGGTCGTTGCAAATCTTGTTGATCTTCAGGCTCAAACGTTTCATGGCACCGTGGTACTGAATCATGCAGGTAGTGGCGCTGGTGGCCTCAATCAGGTTGTCGGCCAAGTGGCAGTTCCAACCAGTGATGTCGCGCAAAGCTTGGTCGCAAGCTTCGGCATAGCCGGGCCAAGCGCAAATGCCGGTGCCGATAGCGGTGGCGCCCATGTTGTGAACGAGGAACTCCTCGGAAGCGTGCTTCAAGTTCTCAATCTCCATGCGGATGGTTGCAGCAAAGCCACCAAAGGTCTGTCCCAAGGTCATGGGAACAGCGTCCTGTAGCTGGGTGCGGCCCATCTTGATGACGCTCTTGAACTCTTCAGCCTTCTTTTCAAGGCTCTCGGCAAGTTTCTCCAAGTGGGGGATAAATTCGAGGTGCTCAAGGTACATGCCCATGTGGATGGCAGTGGGGTAAGCATCGTTGGTAGACTGGGAGCCGTTGACCGTGTCGTTGGGCCAGCAGTACTGATATTCGCCACGTTTGTGCCCCATTTTTTCAAGGGCAATGTTGGCGATAACTTCGTTGGCATTCATGTTGGTGGAGGTACCAGCACCGCCCTGAATCATGTCCACGGGGAACTGATCCCAATATTTGCCAGCGAGAAGCTCATCGCAAGCTTCCTGAACGGCCTTGCTCTGCTCGGGAGTAATCATGCCTACCTTGCCGTTGGCAATGGCGGCAGCCTTCTTGGTGATGGCCAAACCCTTGATGAAGTTGGGGAAATCGCTCAGGATGTGGCCGGAGATTTTGAAGTTCTCGACAGCGCGGAGAGTTTGAACACCATAGTAAGCCTCTTCGGGAATTTGTTTCTCGCCCAGGAGGTCGCTTTCAGTACGGAATTTTTGTTCTGCCATGTTGAAATGCTTTTAAATGATTGTTAATATTTTACTTTGTTTTTTGTCTCGTTTCGAAACATCAGTGGGATGTTTCAAAGGTTATTTGTCGTTATTTTTCTCTCTTTTGTCTCGTCTCGAAACTTTTTGTCTCGTCTCGAAACTTCTCTTTTGTTCTTCTGTCTCGCCTAGAGTCATCATCGGAATACCCTCAAAGGTTATTTGTCGTTGCTTCCCTTTTGCTCTTTTGTTCTTTTCCTTGTCTCATCCCGAAACATCAGTGGAATGTTTCGGGAGTTTATTTGTCGTTGCTCGCTTCTCTTTGAAACGTTTTCCTTGGTGCGCCTAAGAATGTTTGTTTTGGTTCGTTTCGTCTATAATTCGTGTCCAATTTTTTTTTTCTTGGCCTGTGAGTGTTAAAAATATTGCTATAACGCTAGTAAATAATACTTTATCCTAAGCTAAACACCAATAATACGCAGTGCAAATATAGCAAAAAAAATCGGATGTTATCGCTCTTTGTAAAAAAATTATTGCTGTCCGGTAAAACTCAAAAGAGCATAAATACCCAGCCCGAA
>CAZAAK010000062.1:0-14515 GCA_964483145.1 uncultured Bacteroidaceae bacterium | reverse complement strand
CGCCTGTAACAGGCGGGGCAACGCTTTTTTGTATGACTGATTAAGCACACGCTCACGGCGCTGGATCATATCCCGACCCGCCCCAAGGGTTGCACCGTAAAATTCGTTTCAAAGCCAACCAACTGCCTTTAAACGGCCCGTATTTTCTTATCGCCTCCACTGCATACTGTGAACATGTGGGAGTATACCGACATGCAGCTGGTGTTAGGGGTGAGATGCAATGCCTATAAAACCACAATAGTGCCAACAGCGCCTTTGTCAATCCCTTACAGGCCAATCGCCAAACCACGCGCACTCCACTGTAGAGTTGCATCCATACCTGCCCCGAACTGCTCATTTATTCTCCTTGCCGAGCGCCATGCAAAGCACCCTCCAACTGCTCAACCAACAGCTTGGTCAATTTATCAAACTTGTGGTACAACATCCTGTAATCGAAAATTCCGTTGTGGACATAATTTACTGCCAACAGCATAGCCACATCATGTTCTTCCAAGAGTTGACATAACTGAGATTTGTGCTTGCGATAGCATTCTCTTGTCAACCGCTTCACACGATTCCGGTCCACAGCATGGCGAAAATAGCGCTTTGAAGTAGCCACCAACACTTGAACCCGCACACCTTTAGGCACCAACTCCTTTGGGCACACCTTCCAACGCACACTGTAGGGGAACACCATCAAGCGTTGCCCCGTCCGAAACAAATCCTCCAAAAGTTTTTCACTACAAAGGTGCTCTTCTTTACCGAAGGTGCAATGTTTTTCCTCCATGATTCTACCGAATGAAGGTGTGTTTCCTATCCAAAATACTCATAAACGAGACACTTCAGCCTCTCTCCCTGCCACACCTCGCACCATACCGCTTAGAAATGGACTCGCTTGCTTGGTCTGACTAAAACAGCTCACGTTATTCCGGCTTCGAGACGGCAGCTGCATCAACGTTGTCGGTAGTGGCCTTGGCAGCAGCCTCCTTGGCGGCTTTGGCGGCCTGACGTTCGGCACGACGAGCCGCAGCCTGGGCTTTACGTTCCTCTTGCAACTGCTTGTATTTGGCCTTGTTGGCAAACACCGATTTTGTCTTTTTCGCCCCTGCAACTGCCGAATTGGCGCCACGGGTCGTGCGGCCGTCCTTTTTCAACCCGGTAGGGCGCGAAATCACAACATCGTCTTGCCCCTTACCGTTGATATAATTCTCAATGGCCATTGCCATCGATGGCGAAGTTTTTGTAGGCGCTGCTATGGTCAGCTTTATTCCGGCAGCCTTCAAGGCTGCATGGGTAGAAGTACCGAAAGCGGCAATAGTAAGGTTCATGTCAGCCACGTCTGGGAAATTCTTCAACAACGAGCGCACACCTATTGGCGAGAAGAGACAGATAACGTCGAAGTCCTTCAAATTGAATTTTTTCAAGTCCTTCGGCACAGAAGTATACATCGTTGCCTTGGTGTATTTGAACTTGTTCTTGTCCAAAAGTTTTGTATACTCGGTCTGTTTTTCATCACTACAAGGGAAGAGAAATTTTTCTTCCCTGTGTCTGCCTAGGATTTCCACCAAATCGGCAAAATACTGCGTTCCGAAAAAGACCTTACGCTTGCGGTACTGGATATAGTTCTGCAGATAGAGTGCAATAGCCTCGGTGGCGCAGAAATACTTCATCGAATCGGGGATCACTTCGCGCAAGTCCTTGGCCAAGCGGAAAAAGTGATCTATAGAATTTTTGCTGTTGAAAATGACGGCAGTGTACTCCGACAGATGAATGCGGCTTTTACGAAACTCTGAAGCGGTAAGTCCAACAACCTCGAAAAATTTGTAAAAAGTAATGTCAACACCGTATTGGTTCACCAAAACCTTGTAGGGGGATTTCTCCAAATCGGCAGGTGCAGGCTGCGAAATGAGAATTTTCTTTACTTTCATCCAACTTAATCTATTTTACGCAATTATCTGTCTACAACAAAGTTGCGACCTTTGCAATTATCACAATCGGCACAATTTCGAGGATGCAAAGATAATAAAATAAATAGAATTTTGAGTTTTTTGAGAGCGTTAAAATTATTTGCATTCCCCTAATAAACCGCACTAGCATCAACAGACCAAGCAACCCTAAGGCGATGAACAGGAAGACACGGCCCATCTCTCCAGTATAGCACACAAAGAAAGCCATTGTGGCTCCCACAATGGCATACAACAAGTGAAAGATGTAGTTGCTTGCTAAATAGAGACTCATTGAATCGTTATTTCCGAAAGCGTTGCCTACTAGGCGCATCACCCCATTGCGAACGAAATAGGCTACAAAACAGACCACAAGCACCATCAGATAAGTCATCATATCCAACAACACATTGCTACTATGAGGCATAAAGGAGCAATAGCCCACTAGCGATATAGGCAATAGCATTATCATAGCTATCGGCGCCTGCGATGCGGGATGCGTCATGTTCGAGTCCCTAAGCAATCTGTCCAACGCACGGTGGTCTATAGCGGACTGCAGCAGTTCCAAGATATTGATTTGTTTTCGACGCAAGAAGTTAAAAATCAAAAACAAAGATATTATAATCACACCAAACAGGCATCCGGGTGCATTCTCATGTACGATAATTTTTTCGTGGCCACTTTTCACCTGCAACTCATGGTGGGTGAAAAGGCTTTTGTGTAAAACGGGTTCCTTCGCCTCCAACGGAGCGAAAATGGTATCGTACGCGCACACCACCTCTGGCAGTTGAGCCTGAGCTGACGAGCCATTTGCCACAGTGTCCGCTATATGGGAATAAGCCGGTAATGTATCTATTTGCAGCATCTTATTATTTCGTTACTATCAGTTTTCTCACTAGAATGCCATCCTTGTCGCGTAGCACCAGCAAGTAAGTTCCAAAACGAAGGTGACGGGTTGAATATTGTGTAGCCGTGCTGTTATCAGCAATTTTGATTCTATCCACCATGCGGCCATAGACATCATAGACCTCTAGTACCCGCCCGTAGGGCCTGCTCCCATGCAAGAACGTCACCCTTTCCACCGCTGGGTTTGGCCAAGAGTTAAAATTGCCATCTCCGTCAACAGCCTTGTCAAAACCTACGCCCACGCTGTCCCGTACCCCATGACCATAGGGGGCACTCCAAAGTACCAACGGCAACCTAATGTCGTCGATACGAGCACGATCCTCGCGTTCGCTCCTAGAGGCATCCTTTTGATAGATCCACTGAAGTGTATGTTTTCCTGCCGGCAAAAGTCGGGCATAGCGTTGCCAACCGCTGTTGCCGCTCCAATACCCCCGTCTGCGCCCATCGACAAAAAAGTACAGCCAATCGCTCCCCTCACTCGAAACATTGTAGTAGAATACCACACTGTCATCTACCAAAGTTTCTACCTCCAGTGCCATTGTTGAGCGCTGATTATCGCCTACCGATGCCGACCGTGCGCAAAAAAGTCCGTTATGCACTGCCGTGCTGTCTATCCGCCAAGGATACAGGTTTTTGATTTGCCACGGACAGTTGTTCCAATCGCCGCTCTCGAAATCTTCCATGTTGTTGTATGCTAAGAGCCAGCCGCCATAGCGGCCAACCCAGCGGTCTTTGCTCACCTGCAGTTCCACCTGCAACCGTTCCGTTTCTCTAGGGACGTCGAAGGTGCCCACTAGCCGATTGCATTCAGTGGAAGTTGCCACCGAATTTCCGTTCACCCACAGTTGTGCTGAGTCGGCTTCGCAGGTCAGTACAGCACCCACGGCGTAAGAATCGCCGGGCACAATTTGCTTTGGCACATTACCTGCCTCGTCCGACAGCAACCACGTTGATAGCTGTGGCCGCAAATCCTCCATATCTATAGCCAAGTTCAGGGTTGCGTAGCTTTGCGTGCCATCACTTAGTGTAACATGCCCCAATAGCAATGGTAGCGACCCGATGGTATACTCCCCTATGGGCCATCTCAGCAACAATTCTGCCCCACATGCCAAAGAATCTATTGTTGCTACTAGGCTGTCCGACAAGAGTTCGGCCCCCAAAGCCTTGTCCGCCTCGCCTTGAGCCAAAGCCAAGCAATGGGCTCGGACAGTCTCCTGCCCCACATTGCGCAGATTCAACTCCAGAGTTGTGCCCGACGAGTCCACCCCTACCCTAGTTACTGCCAAGCGGCCGTGGAGCTGGGCCGAGAGAGGCAATGTCACCTGCCTAAAAATGCTCTCCGGCCGTGTTGCCGTCAGCGTCAGGCTGTCACCTGTCAGCCCCTGACAAAAAGAGACGAAACCGTAGCCTTCGCCATCGGTCAATACGGTGCCCAAAAGCGCCCCTTTCTGAGTTGCGCTCACACGGCTCCAGGGTGAACCCCTGACCGCTACACCCGTCAACCCTTCCGTCAGAGAGCCTCCCTCACCAAGGGCAACATCCAACATCAGCGTATCAGTAGCGCCTAGCATCAAACTCAATGACGGGTCACCCAATAGGCAATAGGTTTCCCAGTAGTATGCATCATACGGTGATCCGGCCCAAGTCACCGCACTACAACCTGCATAATTCAACGCGCCCACCGACACCGCATCAGCATCGTATCGCCCAGAAATTTCTAATTTCGGGGAGCCGCCATCCATTTCACCCACTTCACTTACAACAATTTTCATAGCGTCCTCCCCTAATAGGATCCGGTCGAACGCTCCAGGGAGACTGCTGTCATACGGAGGATCCTCCGTTGGTGGGCACTTTGCCCCCACGGCCCAATAGTAATCCTCATTCCAAAGGGTTTCGTTGGTGGCGCCTATTGCCACCACCGCTCCACCCTCTGCGCTACGCAGTAGCCGTTCGCCAAAGCAAGTGGTATTGAAGGCGTTGCTCAAGCAACAGTTGTTCACCCACACCGTTGGCACGGCCCTGTTCAAGGTATCTACTGTGGTAGGGTCCACCGCCGGACTGCTCCAACCCTCTCTTGTGCAATGGGCAGTGTAGTTAATCAAGGCATTGGCCGTATCCAAAGCCCGCACTACCGGCTCCAACTGATTTCCCGAGGCGGGATTGTAAAAGCAAACGGTGTCCAACCCAGGCCTGTATTCCGCCACCAACTCCGAAAGG
This sequence comes from uncultured Bacteroidaceae bacterium, assembly GCA_964483145.1. Lineage (GTDB taxonomy): Bacteria > Bacteroidota > Bacteroidia > Bacteroidales > P3 > Colimorpha. The sequence goes on along the minus strand of CAZAAK010000062.1, from coordinate 9,470 downwards.
TAATGCACCTGACCATTGGTGGTTGTAGCGGCATTGGCGCGGGATTCCTCCCCTGCCGTCAACAACATCTGCGTTGCTGACGCCCAACGGCCCTGTTCGTAATCCACAGTCTTGCACACTACCGTTGACAGTTCTGCGCTGTCCGACACCGACAATCTTCCCACCAATGCCTCAGGTATATAATCCCCTGTATATTCGCCGTAGTAGAGATCCGTCACGCTGTTGTCCAACCCAGTGGGTGTATAGCGTCCCTGACAAGATTTTAGCCGGCCCACATCGCCCACTAGGAGCACATATTTTTGGGCAGGACGCAACGCAGTAGCACCGTCGTAGCGAGCTTGCAAGGCTGCCTTGATGCTGTCGCTCTCCCGTGTTGTCATCACTAGCACCTCCACCCTGTAACCCTGTTGTCGCTTCCATTCCAAAAAGGGTTCTAGGGCCATCAATAAATCGCCTCTAGTCACCACTAAGTAAGTGCCTGCAGTGGGGTCCGGCAGGGAAGTACCACTCTTCTGCCACCTATGAGGTGTGGCACGCGGATAGTCGACAGGCATCACCGACGTGCCGCTCTTGGTCACGCTCACTTGCCCCATCGCATCCATGGTGTTTAGGAGCAGAGCTACGACCAATAGTACCTCAACAACTATTGTGCGCATTTTCATATCAGACGCAGAAATCAAAATATTGGGTGCAAAAGTAGTAAAAAAAAATTGTATAACGGAAAAAAGTTGTACATTTGCACCGTCAAATTTGTATGTTGTCCAAAATCAAAAAGAGTATGAACAATTACCATTCTATTACGAAAAAGTCAGTAAGATCGCTGTGGCTTACGGTCGCCCTATTGCTGCCAATATTCGCAAATTCGCAAAATCTCAACTACTTGTGCTCGTTTGACGAGGAATTTGATTCGGTTGGTTGGTTTTTTGCCAATGGCGCCCAAGCCAACCGGTGGTATATCGGCATCGATTCCAGCACCGCTACTAGTCGTGCCCTGTTTATTTCCGGCACTGATTCCTCTTCCAACACTTATAATAGCAACAGCCAAAGCATTGTCTACGCTTACCGTCCGTTCGACCTAGCCGTAGGTTCCTATTATATTTCCTATGATTGGAAGGCTTATGGCGAATCCAACTACGACTATCTGCGCGTCTTTTTGGCACCCGGTTCCGCCAACTTTATTCCTGGTCAACTGCCTAGCGGTTCCACATCCACCAGTTCCTATACCAATACCGTTCCATCCGGATGGATTGCTCTTGACGGGGCCAACAGCCTCAACACATCTAGCGTCTGGCAAACCTATTCAGCAGAGATTAGCATTTCTGTGGCAGACACTTACCAACTTGTTTTCATGTGGTGCAACGATGGTTCCGCTGGCACCAATCCGCCCGCTGCGATAGACAACATCGTTTTCACCCAACCTACTTGCCCCACACCGGTTGCCCCGCATATCAGCAACCTAACCACGACATCTTTCGATTTTTTCTGGTCCGACTATAGCGGTGGCAGTGCCACAGCATGGGTTGTCAAAGCCGATTCCGCCGACCAAATTCACGGTCAGGGCACCCTCTACAGCGTTTCCGACACCACCATTACCCTCACCGGCCTTACACCAAATACTAGCTACACACTCTACGTCAGAGCCGTCTGTAGCGACTACGACACCAGCATGGCCCTGATTTATCATGTCCACACCCCTTGTAACTTTATCGACTCATTGCCCTATTTCGAAGATTTTGAGAACGCTACCACTGGTGGCGTCAATCTTGACAGTTTTGTCGATTGTTGGAAACGCACCAACAACGGCACTACCTATTTCGGATACCCCTATGTATACGACAACGCCACCTATTCCCATAATGGTGGTTCCAAAAGTCTCTATTGGTACAACTCCACATATGTGCCATCCTATGGTTCCTACCAATGTATTGCCCTTCCAGGCATCGACACCGTTGTTGCCAGCGTCCGTGAACTGCAACTCTCCTTTTGGGGCCGCGCTACCAGCACCAATTACCGCCCCGTACTAGAGGTAGGCATCATGACCAACCCTACCGATGTAACCACTTTTACGCCCGTCTCCACCATCAACATCACCTCCACCGAATGGGAGCAATTTGTTGTTCCCATGAACAGCTACACCGGTCATGGCTCCTTTATTGCTGTTTTGGCCCGCTCCACCACGGGCAACTGGTACGCCAACCTCGACGAATTCCTCATTGAGCGCACCCCAGCCTGCTCCCCCGTCAGCCATTTGACCACCGCCACTGTCGGCACCACCGGTGCTCTCCTCACTTGGGATGTGCAGGAGAACGCGCCCAGCCAACCCGCCAGTTTCCAAATTCAAGTGCGCCCAGCCGACACCTCTGAAGTTCTCTTCCAAACCACCACAGACAGCCTCCGTTGTCTGATTACGGGCCTCACACCTGCCTACTCCTACAAGGCATTCATCCGTACCCTTTGCACCAACGACAGCCTCAGCACGTGGGACAGCATCTGTTTTTCCACACACAACCTACCTTGTGCCGTTGTTGACCCATCGCAGGCTGATACCAACGTTTTCAGTTCTGGGACCAACCAAATATCCGGTGTACCCGTCTACTCATCCTGGGGCAATACTCTGTGCCAAAGTCTCTACACTGCTGCCGAACTCAACGACATGGGCATTTCCGCCGGCATGATTTCGGGGTTGGACTATTCCTTCACTAACAATTCGTCTTATGCCAAAGTTTTCAGCATCTATATCACATCTTCCGACCGTACGGCTTTCTCCAGTGCGGCCAACATGGTGCCCGTACGTTCGCAGGACCTTGTCTACGGGCCCACAGCCCATCAGCTCAACACTAGCGGCACAGTCCACTACAACTTTTCCACACCTTTTGTATGGGACGGCACTAGCAGCCTTGTCGTCACTACCATAATGAACCAGCCAAACGGTTCCAGCCACTCTTCCTCCAATTTCCATGGCTACAGCACTGCCACATCCGCCATCCGCACCATCTACCGTTATCAGGACAACCAACAATTCTCTCCTGCCAACGCCACTAGCGGCAATGGTTCCACCAGCACATATCGTCCATCCATTACTGTCTACACCTTGGGATGCTCCCAATACGACACCTGTGCTGCCCCCACCGTCTTGATTGACCGACTCGAAGTCGACACTGTTACACTCTCCTGGATTGCCGGAAACGCTGAGAATGCTTGGGACATCCTATACCGCGAACAGGGCGACACCGCCTGGACTACCGAAGCCACCGGAGTTACTACCAACCGATATGAGTTCACCTCCCTCTCACCCATGACTACATACCAAATCCGCGTGGTACCCGACTGCGGCAACGGTAACGTCTATGCCCAGGTGTCCCTCACAACCCCATGCGTAGCCGTTGCCAACCTGCCTTTCACCGAGAATTTCGAGAATTTCACAGCCCCCTCCACTATTGGCTCGGAAGTTGCCCAATGCTGGCATCGCGGCACCAACCACAACTACACCAATTATCCTTACCTGCATGCTTCCCGCGGTTTCAGTGGAACCAAATCCATGTACTTCTGTAGTTCCGGCAACTACTACTCCTATTTGGCTCTACCCCTTATTGATGCCCCTACCGACACCCTTCAAATCAGCTTGGCTACCTACAAGACTTCTGCCAACTACTCCATTCAAATAGGCATCATGACCGACCCTGATAACTTTTCTACATTCTCTCCCGTTGCCACGGTCAGTCCATCGGCCACCAACGTTTGGGAGATGTTCGAAGTACCCCTCACATCCTACAGAGGCACAGGCCGGTACATTGCCATTGCAGCTACTGGCGGCACCAACTATATGTACGTCGACGACATTGAGGTTAGCTACCTTCCTACCTGCCCAAGGCCCACCAATGTTGCAGTCTCATCCATCACAACTTCCACCGCCACAGTTTATTGGAGCGACTCCACCGCCAACTATTTCTTGATTGAATACGGTCCATCCGGTTTCAGCCACGGCAACGGTATCACCGTCACCAGTTCTACCGACAGCGTCAACCTCTACGGGCTTCTCCACTCCAGCCCCTACGATGTCTATGTCCGTGGGCTTTGCAGCTCTGGCGATACCTCCAACTGGTCCTTCGTCCACACTTTCAATACCGAGTGCGGCATCATCGACAGTTTGCCTTACTCCCAAAACTTTGACGGATGGGGAACAGGCATTGGTGCCAGACCCGCCTGTTGGTCCTGCGGAGGCTATAGCAACTACCCCTATATCACAGATGTTACCAACGGAAGCGGATCGGCTGTTGGTCATGCCCTCTACCTCTACTCCTACGGTAGCAATCAAGTCTATGCCATACTCCCCCAACTCGACAGTATTTCCTACCCTAGCAATATCATCCAAACGGTCTTCCGCGCTTGGAGTAACAGCAACACATCCACATCCTACTCCCACAGCCTGATTATCGGCTTGAGCTCAGTTGCCGGTGACATCAGTACCTTCACCCCAGTCGACACCATCACCCTTTCCAGCGAGCCTGCCGACTACGAAGTGGCCTTTGAAAGCGTCCTTGGCGCCGGGCAGTATGTCACCTTTGTCTCCACCGCAACCGGCGGAGCCAACTACAACTACATCTATATCGACAGCATTGCCATTGAGCTTATCCCCAACTGCCAACGACCCAACAACCTTGTTACTTCCAATGTACGTTCCAACAGTGCCGACCTCTCCTGGAACGATCGAAACACTTCCATAGCCTATCAAGTCGAGTGGGTCCTCCACGGCTTTGATATCGGTTCGGGCTCTCGCATCACTACTAGCAGCATTCCTTTCACTATCACCGGATTACTACCTTCCACCACCTATGATGTCTATGTCCGTAGCATTTGTGGCGCAGGCGACACCTCCGAGTGGAGCCGCACGCCCCACACCTTTGTCACCTTGCAAAACCCTGCCACGGTGCCCTACTTCTACGACTTTGAGTCTTCCACCGAATGGGATAATTGGCAGACCGTTTCCAACTCTACCATCAACTGGTTCCGCGACACCGCTGCCGGCAACGGCACCAATGGTCTCAATGCCACTGGTAGCTACTCCATGTTCGTTTCACCCGATTCCGGCGCTACCTACGCCACCCGCAACACCGAAATAGTCAACGCTACTGCCTACCGCGACTTCGATTTCGGCACCGCCGACTCTAGCTACTTGCTTTCCTTCCGCGCTAAGGCTGGCGGCACCACCTCTGCCGGCTACGATGGCCTGATGATATTCCTTGTCGACCCCAACGCCGAGGTTTTGCCGTCAAGCATGAGCCTTGAAACTCCGTGGGGCAATGTGCAAGATATGACCTACCTAACTTTCGTACGCCTCAGCACAAACTGGAACACCTATAGCGCTATTCTCGATACCCTCACCGGCGTCCACCGCATCGCATTTTATTGGTTCAACCAAAATACGGCTTCGCTAGAGGGGACCTTTGTGGGCGGCCCCGGTGCGGTTGACGACATCAGCATTGACTACATTGCCTGCCCACGCCCTGCCGGCGTGCACGCCACCGACCTTTCCATGGCCTCTGCCACCGTCACTTGGCGCGGCCCCAACTATGGCGATTACCGCGTCACCTGCCGTACCACCACCGGCACTGTCGTGGCCAACCAACTGGTCCACACCAATAGTATCAACCTCACCGGCCTCACCCCTTCCACCACCTACAACGTCTATGTGCGCCGCCTCTGCAGCCCCACCGACAGTTCCCAACTTTCTCTGGCAGGGTCCTTCACCACTCTCATCTGCAACGATGCCCAGCTCGACACCATCAGCGACAACACCTCATCCACCACTTCCTGCAATCTGCCCGTATCCAACTACTACCGGTATACCTATTCTCAACAGATTGTCACCGCCGACGAGCTTGGCAGTGGAGGCGAAATCTCCGCCATCAACTTCCGCTACGCTGCTTCCACAGCAACAACAGCCAAGACTAACTGCACCATCTACATGGGCCACACCACCCTCAGCAGTTTTGCCAGCCAAAGCGACCTCATCGACCCCTCTACGCTCCAAATGGTCTATTCCGGGCCACTCAACTGCCAGCAGGGGTGGAACCGTTTCATCCTAGACTATTCATTTGTATACAACGGCTCGAGCAACCTAGTCATTGCCGTTGACGACAACAGCGGCAACTACAACAGCAGCTCTTGCACCTTTTATGTAAGCCCTTGTAGTGGCAGCCGTGCCATTACCCTCTACAGCGACAGCCAAAATCCCGATGCCTCCTCCGATTCGACCCTTGCCACCTATACCGGCAACAGCGAAATCAATGCCTATCGCACCCAAATGGTTGTCGAAATTTGCCCGCCCAACACCTGCCCAACGCCCATCGTACGCAACCCGATTATCCGTTCCACAGGCGTCACCCTGCGCTGGTACAACACTGCCGATGCCTATCAGATAGGCTACCGCCGTTCCGAAACCTCCAGTTGGATTACCGAGGCCACCACCGTCACCGACACCTTCTACACCATTAGTAGCGTCTACCCCAACACCGATTACGTCTTCCGCGTGCGGCAGTATTGCGACTCCACAGGTGTTTCCAACTGGTACACGGGCACCTTCAACTCCAGCGACATTCCCTGCCTCTCACCTATGGGGTTGGAGGTTACTTCGCTCACCAACCGCAAGGCCTCTTTCAACTGGCATCCCGAGGAGAACAACCTCAGTTACCGCCTACATGTCTTTAACAGTTCCTACGACCGCACCCTCACCCGCTACGTCCACAATGGAACAGTCAACGACCTCGAAGCCAATGTTACCTACTATGCCGCTGTGCAAGCCTCCTGCCAAGGCTTTGACGACCCTAGTGCTTGGAGCGACACCATCAGCTTCACCACTGACTACTGCCCCGATGCCTCCAACCTCACCTATAGCAACCTCCAGGGTAACAGTGTCGTGCTTGACTGGAGCGAAGGCGGCCGCGCCGAGGAATGGGAGATACAATATGGTCTGGCGGGCTTTACCGAAGGTACTGGCACTAGCATTACCGTCGACCACCACCCCTATACCTTGACAGGACTCACCGGCGAGACAGACTACGACATCTACGTCCGCGCCATCTGTGGCGAAAATTTTGTCAGTGAACACTGGTCCAACAAAATCTCTATCGAAACACCTTTCAGCGGACTCTCCGACATTGCCGACGACAGCCGACTGCAACTCTACCCCAACCCTGCCGATAACGCAGTTACCGTCACCCTTAGTGGTGTTCACGGGCGCACTGTCATCGCTTTGATGGATGTTACCGGACGTCTCCTGCGCCAGCACATCGTTACCGACGCCACATCCCGACCTGCCTGCCAGCTAGACCTCAACAACCTCCCCGCTGGCTCTTATTTCGTCCGCATCACGGGCGACAATATCACTGCAGCCCGCAAACTGGTGGTGAAGTAGCACAACCATAGTTCAACTAGTCCGCCAAGAGGCAAACTCCCATTTGAGGGCGTTTGCCTCTTGTTTTTGTCATCTTCCGTCCTGCCCGCATTCAGTGGCACAGATTGCCCAGTTGGATATTCCCCTAAAAATCGCACTTTGTTCTCAACGCAGCCCCCGCTGGGCTTGGTGTGGCACTTACTTCTGCGGCAAAAGTGTGGGGAACGTTTTGCCGCATGTGATGTATGTGGATATATGCTCGCATCAATAATTTACCCCCCCCCGCAGAAAAGTTAAAAGTGAAATTATTTGAACAAATATTTGGTGCATCTGAAAAAAGTTTGTAACTTTGCAGCGTCGAACGAGACACAACGCAACCGGCGCACGGGGGAATAGGTCCCGCCCGCGGCAAGCGCCGGCAAAAGAGCAAACAGGGGCCCTAATTAAAAACACACAACAACAAAATGGAACAAAACCAGAAGCAGGTTTATTTGACTCCTGACACAAAAGTCAAAACAGTAGCCGTTGAGAACGGCTTTGGCATCAGCAATTTTGCCACCGAAGCCATCACAAACGGAGGCACCATTGTCAGTTTCTAACCCTAAAAAACAACCAACATGAAAAGAACATTTATTCTCTTGGCTGCCAGCGCAATGCTCCTAGCGGCCTGCAACAAAGAAGAAAGCGGAAACGGATACACCATCCAAGGCGACAAGATTACCTTTGGTGTGGGCATGGACAACATCCAAGGCGAGGGCAAGCATTGTTTCAACGGTGCGTACAACGGAATCTGGTTCGAGATCGGAGACTATATGCTTATCAACAATGAATACTGTGCAGTCAGCCCCATAGCCTCCAGTAGCTACCCTGGTTCGAGTTTTTCCCTTAGTCCCCTTGTTTCCGTCACTGCTGACATTTCTGCTAGCGGAGCCTATGACTTTGTGTACCCAGCTGTTTTCACCCGAGACGCCAACGGTCAGTACAAAGCCTCATTCCCATCCTCAGCATTTTTTCCGTTATTTGATGGCTTAACCTATGCTGATAATAACACTTCGTACTACCTATGGCCCATGTATGCCGGCATTACTGACCTTGCCACCTTCCACGGCAGAGTGCAGTTGCGCAATGCTTGCGCCTTCCTTTCCCCTCGTTTCAGCTACGGACCGGATTGGGCTAACGTTGTCTTCGCCCCTCTAACAGGCGTAACCTACGGCACCAGCAATACCTGCCCTAGTATGACCCCTATTGCCAGTGTTTTTATCAGCAACCACAAACTTTGGGGTTCCGCTCACTTAGACTACACCAACCCCAACCATCCAGTAATGGTTATGGACTCAACCGTTGCCCCGGGTATGCGTGACACCCTATTTGCTGCGACTTATCATGACTATGGCTACACTATTACAGAAAATATTGCCTCCCCAAATGGCAATGCCAATGGAACAACTAATATTACCCACATTGCCCCCATCGCCCCTATTGAGAACGGAGACACCAAGACATTTAAAGTTGCGACCGTCACTTATGCCTATTTAGAGAATACTCGTGAGACAATTTATCTGGTATTCGTTTCCAACGAAAGTTCAACTACCTCCCAAATCAAACGCAACTACCAGTACATGCTCGACATCAATTTTGCAACTGCTACAGACGGCACCTTTACCTATCTGCCCAATGAGACCTCCCACACTGCTGAAGCCTACGCTGCTGCCGTACGCGGTAGCAACGGCGCCACAATCCAGTTTAGCAACGGAACACTTTTTGTAACCAACGATGCTGAGGTGGACAATAGTTATATGTATGACATATTTTTCTAACATATTGAATTTGCAACTCATCGTTGTGCGTATTTGCAAAAAGTATAGATAGACAAGGGCTCATCGGCCTTTTGCACTACGGAGAATAGCAGACAAAACAAGCATTAGGCGTCTTGGGTTTGGCTAACTTTTGCCCAACATGCCTAGAGCGCAAGAAAAAAAAATCCCCGATCCTATAAAGTTCGGGGATTTTTTATTATCGAAGTATTGCTGTCCGGTAAAACTCAAAAGAGCATAAATACCCAGCCCGAAGCCTAGTA
>CAZAAK010000061.1:0-14571 GCA_964483145.1 uncultured Bacteroidaceae bacterium | reverse complement strand
TAACAATGAGTATAACTGAATATTAACCCTGTCTAAAAATGGGGAGTACTATAAGGAATTAGGAGTTAGGAATGAGAATTTTCTTTTAGATGCTTTTCGTATTACTCCAAATCTAATTCTCATTCCTCATTCCTCACTCCTCATTCCTACAAAGTTTGGGCAAAATTTTCTGGCATTTCTGGCAGAACGAGTTTTACGAACTGTGTATTAGCACATTACGCTGCCAAAAACTTATCAATTTTCTGGCATAAATGCCAGAATTTTTTGGCAGAACCGCCCAAAAGCTCACCCAAACACCCCCCCAGGGCCACCAGAACCTTTTCCCCGAAAACCGCCAAAACCTCCCCTCCCCTCCGTCTATATTCCGTTTCCGCTGAGGCGGGAAACTCCACCCCAGCTTCGTCTCATCGACGGTATATCCTCGGTATATCCTCGGTATATCCTCGGTGCAGGGGGGAGTAATACCGAACATACACCGAGGATATACCGAAGATGGAGCGAAGCTACGGCGAAGCTACGGCGAAAAAATCGCGCTGAAAATTCATGCTGAAAAGTCGTGCTGAGAAAGTCATGCTGAAAAGTCATGCTGAAAAATCATGCTGGAAAATTCATGCTGAGAAAGCGTGCTGGAAAATTCATGATGAAAAGTCATGCTGAAAAGTCATGATGAGAAAGCGTGCTGAAAATCATGCTGAAAAGTCGTGCTGAGAAAGTCATGCTGGAAAATCATGCTGAAAATTCGCGACGAGAAATCGTGCTGAGAAATCGCGACGGAAAAAAACAAAAGAATAAAAATATCTGTCAAAATGTCAGATATTTTTTTGTATATTTGCAAAGTGGACCAGTTCGTGCGGGTCTGCCGGAACAAACACACAGACAGATGATTAGCAAGGATACAATAGATCGCATCATGGACGCCACCCATATCGAGGAGGTGATAGGCGAATTTGTGTCGCTGAAAAAGCGTGGGGCTAACCACATAGGCTGTTGCCCTTTTCACAACGAAAAGACCCCCTCGTTCTATGTATCCCCTAGCAAAGGCATCTTTAAATGTTTTGGTTGCGGCAAGTCGGGCAATGCCGTAGGATTCCTGATGGAGCACGAGCACTACACCTACCCCGAATCGCTGCGCTACCTAGCCCGAAAATACAACATCGAGATAGCCGAAGAGGAGATGACCACGGAGCAGAAGGAGCGCCAAAACGAACGCGACAGCCTGTTCCATGTCAGTGAGTTTGCCCAAAAATACTTTGCCCAGGTGCTGCACGATGACGAGATGGGGCGGAGCATTGGGTTGAGTTATTTTCACCAGCGCGGGATGAGCGACGAAATAATCAAAGCCTTTGGGTTGGGTTATTGCAAGGATAGTTGGAGCGACTTTACCGACCATGCCCGCGGGTGTGGCTATTCGGACCAGGTGCTCGAAAAGACAGGGCTGACCATTTTTAAAGAGGACGGCAGGGCGTACGACCGGTTTAGAGGGCGGGTGATGTTTCCGATATTTAGCATTTCGGGGCGTGTGATGGGCTTCAGCGGGCGAATACTTTCCAAGGAGAAGCAGGCAGCCAAGTATGTTAATTCGCCCGACTCGGAGATCTACAACAAAAGCCATATTCTCTATGGTCTTTTCCAAGCCAAAAATGCCATTAGCAAAGCCGACAAATGCTACCTGGTAGAGGGGAATGTGGACGTGGTGTCGATGCATCAAAGTGGGGTATGCAACACGGTAGCCTCGTGCGGGACATCGCTCACCAAGGAGCAGATACGCCTGATCAAGCGATACACGCCGAACGTGACAGTGCTCTACGACGGCGACTCGGCAGGCATCAAAGCGGCACTGCGAGCGGTAAACCTGCTGTTTGAAGAGGGGATGCATGTGCGGGTGGTGCTATTCCCCGATGGCGAGGACCCGGACAGCTATGCACAAAAATACGGTTCCACGCAATTGCAGCAATATTTGGCTAGATGCGAGGAGAATTTCATCCAGTTCAAGACACGGGTGCTCCTGGAGGATGTGCAGAACGACCCCATTCGCAAAGCCGAGGTTCTCAAGGAGATAGTCCGCACCATTGCCCTAGTGGGGGACCTGTTGGAGCGGCAGGAATATATCCGGCAAACCGCATACAAGTTGCACATGTCGGAGCAGGTGCTCATGCAGGAGTTGGGCAAGACGATGGCGGCAAATGCCATGAAAGCCTGGAAGGAAGAGAGAGAGCGTGAGGCGAAGGCTGCATCGGGTAGAGAAGCGGCAGAGGCGGGCACAGCCCCCGCGTCCGGCACTCGGGCGGGTACGGGTGGCGAGGGGCTCTACCCCCCAGGGGCGCCCTACAGTGCGGGACAAACTGCTGCAGGGCAAACATTTCCGGCGCAAGCTACTGCGGCGCAAGCTACTGCGGCGCAAGCTACTGCGGCGCAAGCTACTGCGGGGCAAGCTTCTGCGGGGCAAGCTTCTGCAGGGCAAGCTTCTGCAGGGCAAGCTGCTGCGGGGCAGGCTACTGCGGGGCAAACTTTTCCGGCGCAAACTTTTCCGGCGCAAACATTTCCGGGGCAGACTGCTACGCTGCAAAAACCTGCCCAGGCGCAAGAGAAGCACTTGATTTGGCTGCTGCTAAATTATGGGAATAAAGAGGTTACCATAGAGGTTCTGAACGACAGGGACGAGCCAGAAGAGGTTACTGTGAGCACTGCGGAGTTGATAGTAGATGAAGTCTGCGGGGATGAGCTTACGTTCGACGACCCGGTCTATCAAACCATTTTCGACCTTTACCACCAGGCGCTGGAGGGTAGGCAGCCGCTACCGGATGCCAACTTTTTTGCGGCTACGGCCGACGTGCAGCTGCGGAACACAGCCCTGTCGCTGATGATTGATGCGTACACTGTTAGCAAACAATGGTACGAGAAGAAGCACATTTTGGTACCGCAAATGGACACTCACTTGAAGGAGGATATAGACCAATCCATCCTTACGTTCAAACAGAAAAAGCTGGACCAAAAACTAGAGATAAACAGCTACAAGCTACGCGAATGCAAGAACGAGGACGACATGATGATACTGATGGCCGAACGCCAGCAGCTGACTGAATTGCGAAAAGCGGTCTGCCAGAAGCTTAACCGCGTTTTTGCCTAACCAGCAGTGGCGCTACAACCAAGAAACCTGAATCAAAAGAAAGGAATAGCATGGACCTGAATACATTAAAATCGCGATACGGAATCATAGGCAACGACCCCAAGCTGCTGATGGCCTTGCACAAAGCCATACAGGTGGCGCCTACCGACCTGAGCATCCTGATAAATGGAGAGAGCGGGGTGGGCAAAGATGTTTTTTCGCGCATCATACACGAAAACAGCTTGCGCAAGCATGTCAAAGGGGGCAAAGGGTTGGTATCGGTGAACTGCGGTGCAATACCCGAGGGGACGATAGAAAGTGAGCTTTTTGGGCATGTGAAAGGGGCTTTTACGGGAGCCGATCGCAACCGGAAAGGCTATTTTGAAGAGGCCGACGGGGGGACCATCTTCCTAGACGAGATAGGGGAATTGCCACTAGCGATGCAAGTGAAGTTGTTGCGGGTGTTGGAAAACGGGGAGATAATACCCGTAGGTTCGTCCACCGCCATGAAGGTAAACGTACGAGTGGTGGCAGCCACCAATGTTGACTTGATAGCAGCCGTGCGGGGAGGGCACTTTCGCGAGGACCTATACTACCGCCTACAGCAAATATCCATCAGCATCCCCCCTCTGCGCGAACGCAAGGAGGACATACCCCTGCTTTTTCGCAAGTTCAGTAGCGATGTGGCGGAGAAATATCACATGCCGCCCATTTTCCTGACCGAGGACGGGAGGGAGTATCTGATGAACTACCCTTGGTACGGGAACATCCGCGAGCTGAAGAATGTTACCGAGCAGGTTTCGGTGGTTGAAACAGAGCGCAATATCACCCGAGCCATTCTAGAGAATTACATGAGCTATGTGCCCGAGGAAAAGATGCCTACGCTTTACAGCAGAGGGGGTGACACGACGGCTTCGGGGGGCATCAGCGACCGAGAACTCTTGCTAAAAGCCCTCTCGATGGGGCAGATGATAAGCGAGCTGCGGAGCGAAATTGGGGAGCTACGGCAAGCCGTGGCCCAGTTGGCTGGGGGCCTACCGCTAAACGAGAACCCACCTGCAAACGCATCCGTCACCACCCACCCGTCACGCCCCGAATACTCCTTGATAGAGACGGCCCATAGCGGGGGGGACAATGCCTTGCAAGTGATCCACCCCACAAGTGTGGAGGGGGCGGAAGAAGAGATATTCCAAGATTCGGAAGTGGTGGAGGACGAACCGCTGGCCTTGGAGGAGCGGGAGAAAAAGGCTATACGGCTGGCGCTGGAGCGGCATGGGGGCAAACGCACGGCAGCTGCCAAGGAACTTCACATCAGCGAGCGCACCCTCTACCGCAAAATCAAGGAATACGACATAGAGGTATGAGGACCAACGACCTGCAGATAAGCTTGCCGGCGTCGAAAAGCATCAGCAACCGATGGTTGGTAATTAATCATGTAACAGGCTCTGGTTTTGTGATAAGGAAGCTCTCGGAAGCCGACGACACACGGCTGCTACAAACCCTTCTTACACAGATAAAGAGCGGGGCATCGAACTACTACTATTGCCACAATGCGGGCGCAGTAGCGCGTTTTGTGATGGCGCTACTAGCCTTTACGCCGGGGGAGCATATCCTCACGGGAGATGAGCGCCTATTGAAACGGCCCATGTCGCCCCTGATAGACTGCCTTAGAGGGCTGGGCAGTGAGATAGTTTGCAAAGGCGAAGAGGGTTTTTTGCCCGTTAGCATCAAGGGGTGCATACCGGACCATCGAATGGCGGAGATAGACCCGGTAGCCAGCAGCCAGTTTGTTAGCGCCATGCTGCTGGTGGGGGGGATACTGCCTGGCGGAATCACCCTAACACTCACTGGGCGAGCATCATCCAGGCCCTATATAGAGATGACACGCGCCATACTCAACCAAGCGGGGATAGAAGCCACGGTAAATGCCAACAACCGAGTTTACCGGGTAGAGCCACTCCGCTGCATGGCCCACCTAAAGCACAAAGTGATAGAGATAGAGCGCGACTGGACAGCCGCCTCCTATATCTATGCCGCCGCGGCGCTATTGCCCGGGGTGAGGATGCGGATGCAGGGGCTCACGCGCAGCTCGAGCCAAGGGGATAAAGTAGTGGCAGAAATATACGAACACTTTGGGGTGCAGAGTTGCGAGGTAAAGTCGCCATACCACAAAAACACTCGCTCGATTACCATCATGGGTACGGGCAACTACCAAAATACGTTCGAGTATAATTTCCTAGATTATCCCGACTTGGTACCTGCGGTAGTGGTCACCTGCGCTGCACTAGGCATCAAGGCACGGCTCAAAGGAGCGAAGAACCTCAGCTACAAGGAGTCGGACCGGCTGTCGGCCTTGCAAACCGAACTAACGAAAATGAGGGGTTGCATGACCAGCGGTGGCGGTGAAATCGTCCTCACCCCTGCCGAGTTGCATCCTACCGAGGTGGTAAACAGCCGAAACGACCACCGCATAGCCATGGCTTTTGGGGTACTGTCGCTAAAATACCCCAGCATAGCCATTGACAGCCCAGAGGTTGTGAGTAAATCGTTCCCCAAATTTTGGGACGAGCTCAAGCTAATCCGTAGATTCGGGACGAGCTCGAACTGATCCGTAGATCTGGGACGAGCCCGAACTGATCCGTAAATTCGGGACGAGCCCGAACTGATCCGCAAATTCGGGACGAGCCCGAACTGATCCGCAAATTCGGGACGAGCCCGAACTAATCCGTAGATTCGGGACGAGCTCAAACTAATCCGTAAAGCAGCAGGCCGGCAACCCCCGAGGCCAACATCAGCCAAATAGGATTTTTTTTGAGTAACGAAAGAGTAAAGACCGCCACAAAGATAACCACACTGGTGATGAAATGCAAGCTGACGGCGGGCTGCCCGAAGCTCTGCGGGGTAGCCAACTGCAAAGCTGCGGCGGCAATTACACCAACCACTACAATACGTAGCAAACGGAATACACTATTGATGTATACATTGTTGCGATAGCGTTGCAAGAATTGCACTGCCAAGACCATAAGCAGTGCAGGGAGCAAAATCACGGCAAAGGAGGCCAACAACGATCCCACAACGGCAAGCGCATGAGAGTAACCGGCATTGAGCACAGCAGTATAGCCGGTGTAGGTAGCGGTGTTGATGCCGATAGGGCCAGGGGTCATCTGCGAGATGGCCAAAATATCGGTATACTCCTGAGTTGTAATCCACTGGTGATGGACAGTTACCTCACTTTGAATCAGAGACACCATAGCTGCCCCGCCGCCAAAAGTGAAAAGGCCAATTTTGAGGAAAGTCCAAAAGAGCTGCAAAAAGATCATAGAGGCAAGCGTTTTGCAGATAGAACACCCAGCACTATGGCCGCCAAGACCACATAAACGGGGTTAACCCCCAAGAGCCATATCAGCAGCGCTGAGACAACGGGGATCCACAAAGTTTTCCAAGTGATGCCGGCGGACTTGGCTAACTGAAAGACAGGGGCAGCCACCAACGCCACAGCAGCAGGGCGCACACCCATAAAGAAATGCTCCACATGTGGGTTTAGCTTGAAATATTGATACAGAACCGCCAGGGCGAGGATAAAAACAATAGGCATGGCGATATTGGCCACTACAGCCACTACAGCGCCTTTGTAACCGCGGAGCCGATAGCCAACGCCGGAGGCCATATTCACCGCCAAAACGCCTGGCATAGATTGGGAAAGAGCCACTTGGTCCAGGAACTGGTCCTGCGAAAGCCAATTGTGCCGGTTAACCAACTCTTGCTCCATCAGGGGTATCATGGCATACCCCCCGCCCAAGGTAAAAGTGCCTACCTTGAAAAAAGACCAGAAAAGTTCACAATATTTTACCATTTTTTGCGTTTAAGAAGTTTTGCCGTGTCTTGCACGACGCACAAATAACGCACAACCCTAAAAAAAATTGTAACAAGATGATGCTACTAGACATTACCAACGGTTGGAAAACTGTGATTATGATTGTGGCGATGATTGCCGTATTTTATTTGTTCCTAATCCGCCCGCAAAGCCAGCAAGCCAAGAAGGAGGCGCAATATCGCGATGGGCTTAAGCCGGGAGACGAAGTGATGACGGCAGGGGGGATACACGGCACTGTTGTTGTAAACAGCCCCACCCACATCACCCTACAGGTTGCCCCAGGCGCACAAATCAAGGTTGCCCGCAGCAACGTTCAGCCTATCCCGGAGCGCAAAGCAAAAAAACGCTGAAAGAGGCGGCACGGGCTTTTGGGGCCTGAGTGGTGAGAGGTGGAGCAAGAAGCCAATCTTAAATAACTACAAAACTTTGGAAACTATTTTATTTTTCGGAGTTTTTCTATTACTTTTGCACGCGATTCGAGGTTAGCAATATAGGCCAATATGGCTTGTATAACGTTGGTAATCAAGAGGAATCGAGGAACGATGGAAATAGAAGAAACGAAAGAAAAGATAGTTGAGGCCGCCACAAAGCTCTTTATGAGGGAGGGATGCAAGCGGGTGACGATGGACAACATTGCAGCCCACATGCACATCTCCAAGCGCACGCTCTACGAAATTTTTGCCAACAAAGAGGAGCTGCTCAAGGCCTGCATCGGAGCCATCCACAAAGAGGTAGAGACGAACAGAAAGAGGCTCGAGAGCCAAGTGGACGAACCCATACTGCTAGCCATTTACCTAACGCACAACACGGCGGTTGCCAATCACAAGTACGACACCTTTCGGGAAGATGTACGACGCTATTATCCGGAGATTTACGCCTATTTTTCCAAAATCCAAACCGAAAAGTTTCACCGAGTGCTTTCCAGCGCACTTGAAGAGGCACAATCGAAAGGCATCTTGCGGGCAGACGTAGATGTAAAACAAGTTTTTAAGACTTTTTCGAGCTACATGCACTCTAGTCAGGCCAACCCCAGTAGGGAGAGATACGAGGAGTGGCTTGTGGATGTTAGGGAGACGCTATACACCTACATGCGCGGCTTGATGGCCACGGAAGCCATCCAACGCTATGATGCACAAAAGGAGCGTTTTAGACAGATTTTTCTGGATAATGAGAATCAGCAACGAAAAGAATAATTCAAAAAAAAAGTACAATACACAACGATGAAAGCGAAGCAACTTTTTACAGCACTATTGTTCGTTGTTTTAGGGCTTGCGGCTGTTCAGGCCCAAAACGGCAATGCACCACAACCTGCCGACACCATGGAGGGGACCGGCACACTACGACTGTCGCTAGCAGAAGCGCAACAATACGCCATCGAGCACAACTACACCCTACAGAATGCCAGCCTTGAAGTAAAGAATAGCGAAGCTGCCAAATGGCAGGCTATCAGCTCGATGTTGCCGCAAATTTCTTCCTCCTTCGACTACAGCAATATGTTGGGTTACGAGATGTCGATGGGAGGTTTTACCATTCCATTGAACCCTTACGGTTCGTTTGCTGCCACGGCAACGGTAACACTCTCTGCCTCGCAACTGATGGGCGCACTAATGAAGGATATTGCAGTAGAGATGAGCAACATTGAGTATCAGCAGAGCGAACTTACCACCCGAACAAGCGTCAAGAGCGTCTACACATCGATTTTGGTGATGGAGGATGTGGTGAGCCTGCTAGACTCCAGCCTCAGCAACATGCTCACCCTACTGGAATCCACGCGCAAAAGCGTGAAAGCGGGAGCTTCGGAGCAGATAGAATACGATAAACTTTCGGTACAGGTGGCCACCTTGCGCAACAGCATAACGTCCAACCGCCGCACGCTGAAGATGCTCTACAGCTCGCTGATACTGCAGTTGGGGGCCGATGTCGATGCTCAATTGGAGCTCACCACCGCGTTGGAGCAGGTGATGGACATCAATGAGGTTGCCAAACTGACGATGAACGGCTTTGACATTGAGGATAACTACAACTATCAATTGCTTGTGCAAAACGAGAAGCTCTCGCAGAGGCAGGTTACCAATGCATGGTTGCAGTTTGCCCCTTCGCTTACAGCTGCATACCAATACAATGCCAAGACCTATTTTGGACAAGATGAGGGGATGAATATGACACCGCCGCAGATGGTGAGTGCCTCCATCAACCTGCCAATCTTCCAAAGCGGGAGCCGCCTTGCCGCCGTGCGACAGGCGAAGATTGCCCAACAGGAGAATGCCAACACCAAGAGACAGACGGAGGACGCCTTGCAGGTAGAGTTCAATCAGGACTGCTACAACCTTGTTACCGCTATCGAGAGCTACAAGACGCAGAAAGAGAATCTTGCCGTCACCAAACGCGTACTTGACAATACTAGTGGGAAGTATCGCACAGGCTACGCCAGCAACCTAGAAGTGACCAATGCCAGCACCGACCTAATCACAGCGCAGAGCAATTATGTGCAGGCAGTGATGGATGTGGTCACCGCCCAAATTGCCCTAGAGAATCTCCTTGGCAAAAAGGAATAAAACAATTCTGGGTTTAGTACAGCCCAAAGAGCGCACGGGCAATAAGACAAACCCGAGGCAAACACAAAGTGGAACAAAAAATAGAAATATAGTAATAAGATGAACAAAGCATTTAAAATTGCCGCCCTTACGTTGGCAGGACTGGGTTTAGTAGCCTGCGAGGGCAAAAAGCAAGAAGCCACTTCGGCTCAGCAGAAAGAGGCAGAGAAAGTAATCGTTCAGGTGCTCAAATCGGAGCGTATTGCCAAAACCATCGAGCTTTCGACCACCCTTGAGGGCTACGAAACGATGAATGTAGCACCCAGCATCACAGGGCACATTGAGCACATCTATGTTGAAGTAGGGAGCCGAGTGAGCAAAGGTACGATGCTAGTGCGAATGGACCAAACCCAACTCAACACCACCCGCATCAACCTAGCCAACGCCAAAGTGGAACTAGAGCGCGCGACGGAGCTTAAAGCTGCGGGCAATGTTAGCCAGCAGGTATATGACCAAACCAAGGCACAATACGACCAGCTAGTTGAGACGGAACGCTTCCAAAACGAGAACACCTTTGTTAGGTCGCAACTAAGTGGTGTGGTTAGTGCCAAGAACTATGAGGACGGGGAGATGTACAGCGGCAACCCGATACTCACACTGACCCAAATCAACCGCCTGAAAGCCCTTATCAATGTACCGGAGAGCTACTTTCCATTGGTTAAGCAAGGGATGAAAATGGAAGTAACAAGCGACATCTATCCTGGCCAGACCTTCCCTGCCACTATCGAGATTGTCTACCCCACTATCGACCCCAACACGCACACATTCCAATGCAAGCTAAACATCCCCAATGGTGGTGAAAAAATCCGGCCGGGGATGTATGTTAGGACCAAGCTGGCCCTTGGCGAAGTGGATGCCATTGTGGTTCCTTACCAAAGCGTGCTTAAGCTCACTGGCAGTAACGACCGCTACGTCTTTACGAACAAGGACGGCGTTGCGCACCGCGTTGCCGTTACCCTTGGCCAGCGCTACGACGACCGCATTGAGGTTATCCCCGTGCAACCTGGCGACCTAAAAGAGGGTGACCAGCTAGTGACCACTGGCATGGGCCGTTTGATTGACGGAATACCACTTGAAATAGTTACCGACTCCATCTAAAACTAGCGACAGAAACATTATGGCAATATATAAAACAGCAATTGACAAGCCCATAACTACCGGCTTGATATTTGTGGCCGTTGTCATTTTGGGTCTCTTCTCCCTCTCCCGTCTGCCCATTGACCAAATGCCCGAGATGGACACACCCTATGTGACCGTAATGACCACCTATGCAGGTGCTAATGCCAGCGATATAGAGACCAACATCACCAAAATTATCGAGAACTCGCTCAATTCGGTGGATGGTCTGAAGAACATCACTTCCACCTCAAAGGACAACCTGTCGATAGTCTCACTAGAGTTCGAATGGGGGAGTAACCTTGATGAGGCGCTCAACGACATCCGAAGCTATGTTGACCTTGTCTACGACAACCTGCCCGACGGGGTCAGCCGCCCAACCATCCTCAAACTCAATAGCAACGCCATGCCTGTGTTGGTTTATGGATTTACCGCAGAGGAGAGCTACTCGGGGCTAGACAAAATCATTGAAGATAATGTCACCAATGAGCTCAACCGCGTTGACGGCATTGGCAATATTTCCGTCAGCGGTGCTCCCGAGCGTTACATCTACATCGACCTCGACCCCACCCAGCTTGAGTCCTATCACCTTAGCGTGGAAACCGTTGGCACTGCCATCAGTTCCAATAACCTAGATGTGGCCTCTGGTACTGTAAAAATGGGCAAAGAGCAGTACCAAATGCGCGTGAAGAGCGAATACGAGGAGAGCTCCGAAATCAACGACATCATGGTTGCCAATGTGGGTGGCAAACCTGTGTACGTACGCGACCTTGCCACCGTACGCGACACCATCAAGGACCTTTCGCTCGACGAGAAAATCAACGGCCAGGACGGGGCGCGAATGACCATTTCCAAGCAGACTGGCGCCAACACCGTGGCCATTGCGCGGGAGGTGAATAACAAACTAACTCAGATATCGAAAGACCTTCCGCCGGATGTGAAAGTTACACTTATTAGGGACGAGTCGGAAGAAATCGAAAACGCCATTAATGGACTTTTCGAGTCGGTATTCTACGCGCTGCTCTTTGTGGTGTTGGTTGTACTAGTCTTTTTGGGCAACTGGCGCAGTACGGTCATTATTGGTATTACCATTCCCATATCGCTGGTCACCTCCTTCATCTATCTGCTTTTGACCGACAGCTCCCTCAATATCATATCTTTGGCATCTCTCTCTGTGGCTGTTGGCATGGTGGTGGACGATGCTATTGTGGTGCTGGAAAACATCACCAAGCATATCGAACGTGGAGAAAGTCCGCGCGAGGCTGCCATCTGCGCAACCAACGAGGTGTGGATAGCCGTTATTGCCACCACGTTGGTTCTTGTAGCCGTCTTTGTGCCACTAACCATGTTGCCGGGCATGGCGGGTATTCTTTTTAAGGAGCTGGGATGGATTGTTACCATTGTGGTATGCGTTTCCACCGCCACGGCCATCACACTAATTCCGATGCTCTCAAGCCTGTTGCTCAAGGAGCGGCCATTCTTCCTGAACAAACTTGAGGAGGAGGAATACAACCGCAAAAAACAAAGCAAGAAGCTCAGTTGGGAGAACACCATTGGCAAATGGTTCTCGGGCGTTGAGCGTTGGTATGCCGGTGTGCTGACCTGGGCACTCCACCACAAGCGCATCACCCTGCTAGTTGCATTTGCCATTTTTGCTGTTTCCATCATACCAGTTCTTGCGGGGAAAATCGGAATGGACTTCATGAAAGACCAGGACGAGGGCCGCATCAGCATCACCGCCGAACTCCAACGAGGCACCCGAATTGAGGAGACGCTAAAGACCGCCCGCAAGATGGAGGCCGACATTGACCAACTATTTGGCGAAATGGTGCTGGGGACATCCACCTCGGCAGGCTCGAACGATGATGCGGGCATCTCGGCGCTCTTCAACAGCACCACCAACAACAAAATCAGCATGACTATACGTTGCGTGAAGAAATACGAGCGAGACCTCACCATCTTTGAGATGCAAGAGATGTTGCGCAAGAAGTTTGCCGAATACCCCGAGCTTAACCGCGTCATTGTGTCGGAGGGCGGGATGAGCGGTAGCAACAATAGCCTTAGCATCGAAGTTTACGGCTACGACTTCAACGAATCCTATCAGTTTGCCCAGGATCTTATCCGGCGCGTGCAGAAGAACGTTGCGGGAGCCCGCGACTGCAACATCAGCCGCGACGAAGACCGCGCAGAGCTGAAGATTGTTTTTGATAAGGAGAAGTTGGCCTACCACGGCCTCACCAGTGCCGCTGTGGCCACTAGCGTACGCTACCGCATATACGGCATGAACTGTGGCTACCTGAAAGAGGATGGTGACGAATACGACATCATCTGCCGCCTCAAAGAGGACTATCGCAATAGCCTGACCGATATAGAGGAGCTCCCCCTCACCACCGCTACCGGCCAAACTATCAAACTGAAGGAGCTTGCCAAAGTGGAGGAGTATTGGGTTCCACCAACCATCGAGCGCAAGAATCGTCAGCGTTACCTCACCATTTCCGTCACCCCCTATGGTGCTTCGCTAGGCGAGGTTGCGCAGGGGGTTCAAGCCGAGATTGACAAGATGAACATTCCCCGTGGAATCCACACGCATCTAGGCGGTAGCTATGAGGACCAACAGGAGAATACCACCAATATGGGCGTGCTTGCGCTACTGATATTGATGCTTGTCTACATCGTCATGGCATCGCAGTTCGAATCATTCTCGAAGCCTTTCATTATCATGTTTTCCATTCCATTTGCCCTCACGGGAGCCATTTTGGCATTGATTATCACAGGTACCAACCTCGACATGGTAGGTTCGCTAGGTATCATCATGCTGATAGGTATTGTTGTAAAGAACGGCATTGTGCTTGTCGACTACATCAACCTCATGCGCGAGCGTGGCATGGAGCTCTACGAGGCCATTGCCGCTTCGGGTCAGAGTCGTCTGCGCCCTGTGCTTCTGACGGCACTCACCACCATCCTAGGTATGGTGCCTATGGCTACCAGCAAGGCGGAAGGCTCGGAATTGTGGACCACAATGGGTATTGTTGTCATTGGAGGACTGCTGGTTTCCACTATCGTGACCTTGGTCGTAGTGCCTGTGCTGTATGGTATTTTCGAGCGCCGCGACGATGCCGACAAACTCGCACGCAAACGTAAGAAATTTATTTTCATGGATATCGACGTTGAAAACAAATAGCAGTTGGGCGAATCTGCAATCCGTCGTTTAAAAACAATCAGTTATGAAAAGTATAATGATAGTCTTCAATCAAGCTAGCACCGAACGCGTTGAGTACCTGCTCGACACGCTAGATGTGCGAGGCTTTACCTTTTGGGAGAATGTTCAAGGGCGTGGCCACCTGAGCGGCGACCCCCACCGGGGCACCCATGCATGGCCCGAGATGAACAACGCAGTGATGGTCGTTGTTGAAGACGACAAAGTCGACAGCATCCTTGTAGCCGTCCGAAAACTCGACAAACGCAACGAAGAGATTGGCATCAGAGCCTTTGTCTGGAACATTGAACAGATGGTCTGACACACAGCAAGTTAACGGCTAGCAGTAGCCCAGCGACCGCTGGCCGTTAACTACAATTAGTGATGCCCCATTCTAAAAATCACTGACAATGATTATTACGCAGTTGCTGAAAAGGCAGTATTTTTGCAAACGAAAATCAGAGAGAGAATAAACTTTTGTCATAACTCATAAGTCTTTGGTTTTTAGGATTAATAAATGTACGGTCGCCCCTCCTTGGAGGGGCGATTGCTTTTTATTATCGCGCAAATATTTCGGCACCAAATGGCGAAAGCATTGGCGCGAAACGTAAAAAAGGAAGCTATTTGTACTATATTATTGCTGTCCGGTAAAACTCAAAAGAGCATAAATACCCAGCCCGAAGCC
>CAZAAK010000060.1:0-14625 GCA_964483145.1 uncultured Bacteroidaceae bacterium | reverse complement strand
CACGGTTTTACTAGGCTTCGGGCTGGGTATTTATGCTCTTTTGAGTTTTACCGGATAGCAATAACTTTTTTTTAGTTAATACAGATTTTTTAGGTAATTGGAGAGGTTTGCTGCAGTTCATTCATGTTTTTCTCAAGGTCTTGAAGGTCGAAGGACTTTGCGTAATATATAAAAAGACCGCCTCTGGAAAGAAGCGGTCTTTTATTCAGAGCAGGCAGAGCACTATTTGCGCACGCCTTTGGCGGCATTGTAGAAAATCTTGAATGCGCCTGTGTTGCGCAACTCTTCCTTAATGTCGCTAATCATGCCCATGCGTGTATCCTTGTCCGCTTTTATGGAAAAGGTGACAAAAGGACGGTCGGCTTCGACTCGGGACTGAAGTTCGGTTTCGACAAACAGCGGAATGTCAGAAACTTCGGAAATCATGTCGTTGAGCTGGATGCGGCTGTTGGTACCATACTTTTTCTGGTAGTCGCCCTGCATGGGGATACCCACATTGATATAACTTACTAGGCTCTTCTTTTCCAATTTAATGGTCTCGGTGGCCTTGGGAACATGGATGGTCACGTACAATGAACTTTCGCGCATGGTAGTGATTGTCATGAAGAAGAATAGGAGCATGAAAATAATGTCCGACATCGAGCCCATGTTGAGCTCAGGCGTCTCTTTAGCCTTTTTTCCAGTGAATCTTGCCATTATTTTTGCTCTCCTATTTTAGTGGGCTCGGCTTCGGAAATAGCAACAGGTATTGCTTGGTCAATAGCATCGAGCTGTTGGTCATTAAGGTCGATATACTTTTTGCCGAATCTCTCGCGTGAGAGTTCGTCACGCATCTCATTGATTGCTGCAGTCAGTTCGTTTTGGACAGCTAAATACATATCATATGAGGTACCGCGGTCGTTCTGCAGAGAGATAACACCTTTGGAGACATCCATAGTGCCCAACAAAGGGATGTCGAGCTGGGTTTTTTCAGGCAAGTTAGGATCGTTGTTGGGGTTTCCGAGGAATTCCTTGGCACGATCCTTCAAGTCATGGATGTCGCCAATTTCGCCGTTGAACAAGATACGGTCGGCGTAGTTGATCTTGACGCTGAAGATGTTTCTCTCCTTGATCTCAGGCTTGTCCTTCTGGTCCTTGGGCAAGGGTGGAGGCAAACGACGCGCAATACCCTGATCTGTATTGATGTTGGAGACCAACAGGAAGAAGGCCAACAACAAGAATGAGATGTCGGACATTGAGCTGGTGTTGAGACCAGGTGTTTTTCTTCCCATAGTTGATTATTTTTTCTTGATTGATTTAGCTATCTCGGTGTAGACAATAGCGCAGGCTGCACAGATGACAAGGATGTATACCAAATAGCAGAATGCACCAATCCATTTGGAAGTAGCTTCGGTTGAACCATATTTGTCCAACATGGCAGCGGAAATATCATTGCCGTTGGAAATGAGGTACAGCACAAAGATTATCGCAGCAACTGCAACAATGCCGATGAAAAATTTAAGCAAGTTGCCCTTCTCGGCCATTCCTTTGAATATAAAAATCAGTGCGGCAATGACGGAAACGGCTGTCATGGCAATAAGGACAAAGAAAACAATGTCCCACAAGCCAGAGCCGGGGTCGGTTTCGGCCTTTAGGGCGAAGAGGCATGTGAATACTGTGCACACCACGCCAATGAGCAACAAAACCAACGTTAATAATTTGTCAGTTTTTTCTTTCATAACAGTTTAAGGATTTACGTTCTTTGAAAATAATGTAATTGGCTGTTCCTTATAACTATTACTTCTTGTTCTTCACGAGGATGTCCATGAAAGCGATGGAACCGTCTTCCATTTGGGCAACAAGACTCTCGATTTTGGTAAGGATATAGTTGTAGAAAACCTGAAGAATGATAGCAGCGATAAGACCGAAAATGGTGGTCAACAGAGCAACCTTCATACCGCCTGCAACAATGGTCGGGCTGATATCACCGGCAACTTCGATATCATCGAATGCCTGAACCATACCAACCACAGTGCCAAGGAATCCGAAAGAAGGAGCCAATGCAATGAACAAGCTAATCCAAGTGAGGTTGTTCTCGAGGCGTGCCATTTGTACACCGCCGTAGGAGGTAACAGCTTTTTCCACATTATCGAGACCTTCGTCAACACGGTCGAGACCTTGATAGAATATGGAGGCCACGGGTCCACGGGTATTGCGGCAGAGGTCCTTGGCACCGTTGTAGTCGCCCTTTTGGACGCGTTCCTCGATACCTTCAAGAAGTTTCTGCACATTGGTGGTGGCCATGTTCAGATAAAGAATACGCTCAACAACAAGAGCCATACCAAAGATAAGGCAGAGAAGTATGGGGGTCATCCAGCCGGCACCACCCTCAATGTACTTCTCTTTCAGTACTTGATGGAAGGACTTGTGCTCATCAGTAGCCACAGGGGCTTCCTCAGCAGCGGCAACAGGTTCTTCGGCAACGGCACTGTCGGTAGTGGCCACTGCACTGTCAGCGGCTTGCTCGACTTGTTCGGCAACGGGCTGGTCGGTAGCGGCTGCCTCGTTCTGAGCCATGACACCATTGAAATTGGTGAATGTCAACAATCCAATGATTGACATCAAAGCAATTACTTTTTTCATGATTTAGTTTAATGTATTAATTATTAATTAGTTAGTTTATTTTCGTCCCAATTCAACATTTCTGCAAATATACGTCATTTTTCGTAAACAACGAACTTTTCAGTATTTTTTTATTTTTTTCGGTGCAATAGCATCGTTGTAAGTTCTTCTAAAGGCTGTTTTTGGACATCTTCTACTCTAATGGATTTCAGATGCTTTTGGGCAAGACCGAACTCTTCCTCAATGGTCCGGTCAACATGTTGGCGGACACCGGACTGCGCGTAGATTTCCAGCACGCGGTCCACTTTGGGCCCATCCTCGGCGGGGGTAGTGGAGAAAAGTTGTATCAATTCCCTTTTCTGCTCGGGGCTTACCAACTCTAGCGCTTTCAGCAGAAGGTATGTTTTTTTGTTGTCACGGATATCTTGACAGGTTTGTTTACCCAATACTGTCACATCGCCATAGCTGTCCAAAAGGTCGTCCTGCAGTTGGAAGGCAAGCCCTAGATGGATGCCGAATTCGTAAAGATGCTGGATGTCCTCAGGATTCGCATCGGCATAGAGTGCGCCAATTTTGAGCGCTCCGGCAAGAAGTACGGCTGTTTTGAGACGAATCATCATCAGATAGTCCGCAATAGTGATATCTTCTTGTTGTTCGAAATCCATGTCGTACTGTTGCCCTTCGCATACCTCTATACTAGTCTTGTTAAAGCAGTTGAGAATTTCTTGCAGATTCGGGTGGGGTTGACGGAGAAAATATTGCCATGCAAGGGCATACATGGTATCGCCAGAGAGGATGGCGGTGTTCTCGTTCCATTTGCAGTAAACGGTGGGTTTGCCACGGCGAATGGGAGATTTGTCCATCAGGTCATCGTGTAGGAGGGTGAAATTGTGGAATAGCTCAATGCCGACAGCTGCATACTGGGCCTGCTCCATGTCGCCACCAAACATTTGGTTGGCGGCTAGTAGCATCACCGGCCGAATCCGCTTGCCTCCCAAACGCAAAGTGTATTCAATCGGCTCGTAGAGCCCTTTGGGTTCGTGGATGAACTGTTCTCGGTCAAAAATACGATTGACTTTGTCCAATATCTTTTGCATAATATATTTTTTTAGAACGGATAGTTTATTCCAAAATTGAGGGCTAGGATATCCCAATTCCAGTGCCTGGTAAACCAGCGCTTGTCCTTAGCATAGTTGGGGTCGTAGAGTGGAAGCGCCATATCGAGACGTAGGGTAATGACCGAAATCTTGACCCTCAAGCCCAAACCGGCATCCACTGCCATGCTTTTGAGTATTGTCATCGGGCTGAAGGTGTGTCCGTTGTATGTAGGGTCACTTGTGCTCTTGTAGGAGTCTAAGCCCCAGTCTTCCCATTCCCATACATTGCCAATGTCGGTAAAGACGGCTCCTTCGAATATGCCCAATATGGGAAATCTTTCTTCGATATTGATTACCAATTGCGTAGGTGCAACCCCCAAGGCAAAGTCGGTGTATGATAGGTCGGACTGTCCGGGACCCAAGTGGCGCAGTGCCCATCCCCGCATGGTGGTGGGGCCGCCACCGGTGAACATTTTTTCGTAAGGTACGTATACCGATTGCCCATAGGGTATGGCAAACCCACCAAGGATTCGTAGTATCAGTGTGTTCTTTTCTCCAAGATAAAGATATCGTTTGAATTCTCCCTCCACCCTAAAATATTGCGAGAATTCAATCCCTTCATCGTTGTTACGCAACTGTTGCCGATAGCCTAGCAGATTGGTCATTCCATTGAGCAGATTGCCAGCCGTCTCCAAAGAATAGTGGATGTAACTAAAATTCTTTCGCTTGGAGAGTTCCTGATTGGTATAGGTAAACTCATAGTGCGTGTTCAGTAGAACGAAGTCGCGTGTTTGGTATAGGAATTGGACATCGTGGGTGAGTTCGGCGAGGTGTTGGTAGTACTCATCACCGGAGACAATTTTTGAAAAGGAAAGGTTGACAGGCAACAACTTGTGTTGAATGTTTCCTCCGTGATTCCATACGTACCCAAAAGAGCTCCCCAACCACATTCGTTCCAGTTGGATGTCGTAATAGCGGGAGATGCCGTCGTCGGAAGTGTGGGGAAGGGTGATATTACGGAAGATGTAATTGTATCTGAGTTGGGCCAAGGTGTGTGGCTTGATACTTTGCCAGGTGATATTTCTGCCAAAAGGTGCCACGAAACTTGGAAAGTCCACAGAGGCTGTGATATCGCTCTCAAAATTGGAGAAAATATCGTAAAAAGAATTCACTTGGGATGCGAACACCCTTTTCGGAAAATCAAATATTAGCCCGCCTTCAAGGCTAAACCGTTCGGCACTGCCAAAAAGGTTGTTGTTTTCATATCCGACCGAGGTGCCGATGCCCAGGTTGCCGCTGGTAAAGAAATTGTTCTCACCGGAAGAGGAGCCGAAATCGGAGGCGTTGGTCAACTCAAAGGAAAGGCTCACGCGATGCCGGCGGCTGTTCAGAAGTCGTATGCGGGCGTCCAGCAACTTAGCGGAATCGGTGCTTTGGGGCGATTCCTCAAAACTGATATCGACATATTTGAAATTATGCAGACCGAGGAGCGAATTGGATGTGTTAGAGGCAATTTGAGGCCGATAGGGCATGCCGGGAAAGATGAAAAGTTGTCGGCTGATGGCCTTTGGTGAAGGCGTTATGGGGTCCTTGTGGATAAAATAAAGGTCCGAAAATCCCTTGAGATGCCTGTATTGGAATACTGTGGTGTCGAGCTGGTGCTGGCGAGGCTCTAGGGCAGTGGAAACATTGGGGTAAATATAGATATTCCCGATATGATATTTGTGCAACACGTTGTTGCCTACTTTACCTTCGGCATTTTGTGGAATACGCACCATCAGCAAAATGCCCATCTTTTTGCTGTCGTAGGTGGTGTCGACCAAAAAGTGTACCATCTCTTTGTTAGCATAGTAGTAACCTTGGTTCTTTAGGTTGTTGACTATGCGTTGCTGCTCTTGGATTATCAAGTCCTGGTCGTAGCAGTCGCCCACTTTAAGCAGGGATTCCTCTCTCCACTGTTGCAGGAGGTCGTTGATGTCCTGCTGTTGGCTGTGGAAAACTACCTCGTCGATGATTTTGCGCTGGGAGGCAACCACTTTATAAGTAACCTCCACGAACGATTTTCCCCAATGGCTAGTATCGGCTGTGACGGTGGAACAGAAACTACCCTTGGTTTTAAGTAACGTGTTTAGTTGCTCTGCGGTATGGATTGCAGCCCAACGATCGTAAATGGTGGGCGGTTCGCCAACTTTGTGCCACAACTTGCCCCAAAGGGAGCTGTCGTTTGGGTTGGGAATGCAATAAAGCATCCGGTTCAGTGGTAGAAAGAGGATCTTTTTGTTTGGTTTTTGAATATAATACTGTGGCGCATTGGATAGTGCTGACCGGATCTCAGGGGGTACGGAGGAACTGTCGGCCATGGTTACCTCTATTTTGTTCTTGTGCAAGATGCGCTGGTCGGCCTGGATATATTGGTGTACATTGCACGAAGCCAAGCCAAAACAGAAGAATATGGCAAATGCTATGTTTATTTTCTTTTTCAACTTATGAAGAATTCTCTTATACTTCCTTCTTTCTTTTGACAGGTTTTGGAAAATGGTTATTTTGTATTTCGGTTTTGCGGGGGGCTACCGCTTTGCTTGAGCCCTGTTTTGCAAAGGCGCTCCAAGCACAAATACCCTTCAAGAATACTTTGACAAAGACTGGCTTGTTCCCATATGGTTCGTATTTGTTCATGCCCTGCAAGTTGCCGTTTAGTAGGATGATGAAAGAATGATTGTATTTACATTGCTAGTAGACAAAGGTTGTTCTCTAAAAACTATTTTTCATCAAACTGCTTACAGTGGAAAGAATCTTTTGGGCCGACCCTAAATTTTTGGCTAGATATTGGGTGCAGACCTCCGATGCCTGTCGATACTGCCCGTTGTCGTTCAACAGTCTGTCAAGAATTTGTTGTAGTTGGGTATATTCGCTATAGGAAAAGCCTCCACCGAGAGCAATGATGTCCTTGGCCTCTTGGAACTTTCGATAATTGGGGCCGAAAATCACTGGCTTTCCGAATGAAATGGCTTCCAATGTATTGTGGATCCCTCGGCCGAACCCGCCTCCAATATAGGCCACATCGGCATATCGGTAGAGCGAAGAAAGAATGCCGATGGTGTCGATAATCAGTATACGGGAGCTTGGCTTGGCATCTGCTATTTGGGTGTATCTTGTGCAGCGATCTTTGCCGAAGAGTTCGGTAATGTAGTTGATATGGCTCTCGGCTACAACGTGCGGGGCAAGCACCAGTGTGAGCCCCTCTCCGTAACAGTCGAAGTATCTTTTGATGTTAGCTTCATCGGGCTCCCAAGAACTGCCCGCTAGAAGCACCTTGTTGTTGTGGTGTTGTTGCAGAAAATCCTCAACCTCGGTGAAGCGGCACGACTCCTGAGCAATGGCATGCACGCGGTCGAAGCGAGTGTCGCCGGCAATGGATACATGGTCAATTCCGTGCCCTTTTAGCAGTTGTAGCGATTCTTCGTTCTGCACAAAAATATGGGTAAAACACCGGTTGATGCTTTTTAGAAACCATCGACCGTAGGGCTTGAAGAAATACTGCCCTGGACGGAAGATGGCCGAAAAAATGATTGTGGGGATCTCCCGTTGGCTCAACTGTTCCAAATAGTTGAACCAAAAATCATATTTTACAAAGAACACCACGGTAGGTCTGAGCAGGTTGACAAAGCGACGGGCATTGGCGCGGGTGTCAACGGGAAGGTAGCAAATGAAATCGGCTTCAAGGTAGTTTTTGCGTACTTCGTAACCGCTAGGTGAAAAGAAGGTGACGCAAATCTTGTAGTCGGGATACACCTTATGAAACCGTTCCAACACTGGGCGGGCCTGCTCAAATTCGCCGAGGGAAGAGGCATGAAACCATGCGGTGTTGTTTTTGCCCACGGGTGCTACCGAAAGCCTACCAAAGGTCTCCTTCCATCCGTTTACCATTTGGCGTGCCTTGATGTTGAATGGCGCGGCCAAGCGCACGCCCAAAGCGTAGCATTGGATTCCAAATGTGTATAACAGTCTCATATTCTTGGATTTTTGTATCGCTTGGATTAGTAAAAATAGATGTCATGGGCCTGCCTGCCTTTCAGCGGAAACATCCAACAGAGTTTTAGCGTGTAGAGCATATCGAAATAGTGATTGTTATCCTTGCCCTGTAGCCCGAGGTAATTGTCGATAGTGTAGTCGCGTGTCGAACGGCTCCAGCACTGCTGCACGTTCAGTTCCACATAAAAATTGATGAGGTTGGCGCGATTGCTCATAAACCAGAATCCAATACCTTCGCCTAACAATACCCCTTGGCGTTGGTGGTCGTAAAGCAAGGCGTAGTCACCATCGATTTGTGGCGCCATGGAGTTATTGAGCTTGAAGACGGTTTGCTGAAACATATATCCTCCCTGCAAGCGGACAAGGAGACCCGAATTGGGGTTCTTTTCGGGCCGTAGTGCAAAGATTTTGCCCACCCCGCCCATGAATCCAAGCCCGCGGTTGTAGCAGGTGACAACCGCATCATATCCGCCCGAGCCAATGACTATGCTGTCACTCGAGAATACGGGCCCCATGCGCTCCGTCCGGTTTTGCAGGTTGTTGCTACCCATCCACAGATTGCCGTCCAAGGTTACCAGCCAGTTGCTTTTGTATTTGTATAGTGCGTTGATGCCGTAGTCCATCCACGGGCCTTTGTAAAGGCTGGCCATGGTGGCACGTTGACTATGGATGTTGTCGGGGCTGGTCTCGAACGAGAATAGGGCGGACGAAGCCTTGATGCCAAAATTAAAGCCGACAATGTGGCACTCTATAGTATCCTGCTGAAGGTCGATTTGGGCTTGAGTGGTGCTGTTCCCAACAAAAAAGAGAAGGCAGGTGAACAGTAGATGGTGAAATATTTTTTGTCTGATATTCATGAATATGATATTAATTTCGTAATTTTGCAGTCTCAAAACTGTTAGCCAAATCAAGTTGCAAAAATACGCAATTTATTTGATAACAACAGAAAAATGAATAAAAATACCTATTTGTATGGCAAAAGATTTTGTAAAGCGCTCCGAAAACTATTCCGAATGGTATAATCAGTTGGTAGTCCGTGCCGATTTGGCCGAAAATTCTGCCGTTCGTGGCTGTATGGTCATCAAGCCGTACGGCTATGCCATTTGGGAAAAGATGCAACGCGCCATGGACGATATGTTCAAAGCTACTGGGCATCAAAACGCCTATTTTCCCCTCTTCATTCCCAAATCCTTCCTTAGCCGTGAGGCAGAGCATGTCGAGGGCTTTGCTAAAGAGTGTGCTGTGGTTACCCATCACCGCCTAATGAACAACCCCGATGGTAGTGGTGTTGTGGTTGACCCTAGCGCCAAGTTGGAGGAGGAACTTATTGTCCGTCCTACCTCCGAGACCATTATTTGGAGTACCTATAAGAACTGGATTAAGTCTTACCGCGACTTGCCCATCCTTTGCAACCAATGGGCCAATGTGGTTCGTTGGGAAATGCGCACCCGCATGTTCCTTCGTACCGCCGAATTCCTTTGGCAAGAAGGCCACACCGCCCATGCCACCCAAAAGGAGGCCGAGGAGGAGGCTCGTCGTATGCTAGAAGTCTATGCCGATTTTGCTGAGCAGTGGATGGCAGTTCCTGTAGTCAAGGGCGTGAAATCACCCAACGAGCGTTTTGCCGGTGCTGTCGACACTTTTTGCATCGAGGCCATGATGCAGGATGGCAAGGCTTTGCAGGCCGGCACCTCCCACTTCTTGGGGCAGAATTTTGCCAAGGCCTTTGATGTCCAGTTCCTCAACAAAGAGAATAAGTTGGAGTACGTTTGGGCTACCTCTTGGGGCGCCTCCACTCGGCTGATGGGTGCCCTTATCATGACCCACTCCGACGACAATGGTCTTGTCTTGCCTCCCAAACTAGCCCCTATTCAGGTGGTCATCGTGCCTATCTGCAAAAACAATGAGCAGATGGCCGAGCTCGATGTACACATTGCCCCCATTATCGATGCACTTAAAGCTAAGGGATTGAGCGTCAAGTACGACAACCGCACCGAGTACAAGCCCGGTTGGAAGTTCAACGAGTATGAGTTCAAGGGCATCCCCGTGCGCCTTGCCATTGGTCCGCGCGATTTGGAGAACGGCACTTGCGAGGTTTGCCGACGTGACACTCTAGAGAAGCTCACTATGCCCATCGAGGGTATTGCCGACCATGTGGCAGGCTTGATGGACGAAATTCAGCAAAATCTTTTCCGTCGTGCCGTCGACTTCCGTGCAGCCAACACCCGCAAGGTCGACTCTTGGGAAGAGTTCAAGGTCGAGATTGAGAAAGGCGGTTTCCTGCTGTGCCATTGGGACGGCACTACCGAGACCGAAGAGAAGGTTAAGGAGCTCACCAAGGCCACTATCCGTTGCATCCCCTACGATTCTCCCGAGGAGGAGGGCCGTTGTGTCTTTAGTGGCAAACCCTCGCACCGTCGTGTGATTTTTGCCCGTGCTTACTGATGGCGTTTGCCAACAATCGTTAGGACGTGCTCGTGTTTTTTTTGCATGGGCACGTTTTTTTATTGTTTTCGGCTTTGTGTATTATCCGTCTTTTTGTTTAGTTAGGTGAACAAATGGTGAAATGGCGGCATTGGTAGCACCAAAGTTTCGATGCGCTGTTGTTGTAATGGAATGTAGAATTGTTGCACAAGAAAGCATAAAATTAAAATTATTTTGTATTTTTGCGCTGTCAAGGGATATCTTTGATGTGTTGTTATAACTCTACAACATTTTGTTAGTTAGTATCATAGAAGAAATGCGGGAAATATGAAAAAAATACTGAAAAGAAGGCATATAAAGTCGTTGGCCTATAATGTGGAGAAACTTTTTGTGCGTAAATCAACCACACCATTGTGTAGTGTAGAGGAGGCTCTGGCCTACCTTGGTAGTCTTGCACCCAACAGCCACGGCAGCTGCGTTTGCGAGCACCATTTTGCCGAGGCAGACTGCGATGTGGAGGTGATAGTGCCGTGCTACAATGTGGAGTTGTATGTGGAAGAATGCGTAGAGTCGATTCTTTCGCAACAGACGCAGTTCTCCTTCTTCCTAACTTTGGTCAACGATGGCTCAACAGACCGCACTGGTGAGATACTGAAGCAGTACGCCAACCGCCAGAATGTGCGCATTATCACGCAGGAAAATCGAGGAGTCTCCAGCGCCCGCAATGCAGGCATAGTGCAGGCGCACGGCCGTTATCTTCTGTTTGTGGACAGCGACGACATTCTGCTGCCAGGGTCCATCGAATGCTTGATGCTTTTGGCGGAAAGAACCGGAGCCGACATTACGGATAGCGGATTTATACGCTTTGCCGACCGCAAGACGGTTCACACGCCTATTGCCCGCCTCCGTGCTACCCTCTACGACTGCAGGCAGAAGCCAAGGAAATTGCGAGATAACGACAATGCTAAGTGGGTGTTGGGGCTTTTTTGGGGAAAAGTTATCCGAAGAGAACTTTTTCAAAGGGTTCAACTACCCGAAGGCTATTGGTCCGAGGATACGATGGTTTGGATGGTGCTGCAGGCGATGAGTAAGCGCCTAGCAACCACTTCAACCATCACCACCCGCTACCGCATGAATCCCAGTAGCATTACTCATGTGGTGGGGGGCACTGCAAAATGCATAGAACACTTGTATGTTGTGCTGCAACTACTCGACGACCGCGAAGTGCTCGGCATTACGTTCGACCAATGGCAGTACCACATGATTCTGTGTCAGATGCAAGACACCTTCCACTGGCAAAGGACGCTCCCCCGAAAAGTACAAGAGGCAGTGTTTGTTGTAGAGAGCGATCTAATAAAGAATCGCCTCGGCGCTTGGGATACATCCGACCCTACCATGCGCCCGCTACAGGAGTTGCTGCGCAAGGGCGACTTTGAACATTACCGCCTTTGGTGCAAATGGCATTAAGCAAGTTTTTGTATGGGAATAAGTTATCGGGATTTTAGCACCAAAAAATCTTAGATTATCAGATTAAGAATAATATTTGTACCTTCGTGCTGTCAAAGAATATCTTTGATGTGTTGTTATAACTCTACAACATTTTGTTAGTTAGTATCATAGAAGAAATGCGGGAAATATGAAAAAAATACTGAAAAGAAGGCATATAAAGTCGTTGGCCTATAATGTGGAGAAACTTTTTGTGCGTAAATCAACCACACCATTGTGTAGTGTAGAGGAGGCTCTGGCCTACCTTGGTAGTCTTGCACCCAACAGCCACGGCAGCTGCGTTTGCGAGCACCATTTTGCCGAGGCAGACTGCGATGTGGAGGTGATAGTGCCGTGCTACAATGTGGAGTTGTATGTGGAAGAATGCGTAGAGTCGATTCTTTCGCAACAGACGCAGTTCTCCTTCTTCCTAACTTTGGTCAACGATGGCTCAACAGACCGCACTGGTGAGATACTGAAGCAGTACGCCAACCGCCAGAATGTGCGCATTATCACGCAGGAAAATCGAGGAGTCTCCAGCGCCCGCAATGCAGGCATAGTGCAGGCGCACGGCCGTTATCTTCTGTTTGTGGACAGCGACGACATTCTGCTGCCAGGGTCCATCGAATGCTTGATGCTTTTGGCGGAAAGAACCGGAGCCGACATTACAGATAGCGGATTTATCCGCTTTGCCGACCGCAAGACGGTTCACACGCCTATAGCCCGCCTCCGTGCTACCCTCTACGACTGCAGGCAGAAGCCGGTGAAATTGCGGGATAACGACCATGCTAAGTGGATGTTGGGGCTCTTTTGGGGAAAAGTTATCCGAAGAGAACTTTTCCAAAGAGTTCAACTACCCGAAGGATACTGGTTCGAGGACACGATGGTTTGGATGGTGCTGCAGGCGATGAGTAATCGCCTAGCAACCACCTCAACCATCACCACCCGCTACCGCATGAATCCCAGTAGCATCACCCACGAGGCAGAGGGTACTGCAAAATGCATAGAACACTTGTATGTTGTGCTGCAACTACTCGACGACCGCGAAGTGCTCGGCATTACGCTCGACCAATGGCAGTACCACATGCTATTGGGTCAGATGAAAGACACCTTCCACTGGCAAAAGACGCTCCCCCGAAAGGTACAAGAGGCAGTGTTTGTTGTAGAGAGCGACTTGATAAAGAACCGTTTTGGCGTTTGGGATACATCCGACCCCACCATGCGTCCGCTACAGGAGTTGCTACGCAAGGGCGATTTTGAAAATTACCGCCTTTGGTGCAAATGGCATTAAGCAAGTTCCTACATGAAAGCGTGTTATTCCCGATTCAGTACGATGCGGAATACCGACCCATGACCCTCTAAGGAATATTTGACAAAGATGCGCCCCTTGTGATACTGGTTGATGATGCGCCTGGCTAGCGAGAGACCGAGGCCCCAACCGCGTTGTTTCGTGGTGAAACCGGAGTCGAAAACTCTTTTCCGCACAGATGCCGACATACCTTTGCCGGTGTCGGCTAGGTCGATATAGACATGGTGGCTGTCCGATGAGACGATGATTGTAAAGGTGCCTTTCCCGTCCATGGCATCGATGGCGTTTTTGCAGATGTTTTCTATCACCCATTGGAATAGGTAGGCGTTGAGTGGCACCTTGATATCTTCTTCGGGATAGTTGGTTACAAATTTTACTTTACGCGACACTCTGGTCTGCAAGTAGTTGACGGCTTCTTGAATGGTGGCACAGACATTCTCTGGTTGCAACTCGGGCACCGATCCGATTTTAGAGAATCGATGGGTGATGGTTTCCAACCGGTTGATATCCTTGTTCACCTCAGCAGCGTAGTCGGCGCTGAAGGTCTTACCCTCTAGATATTGAGTCCAAGCAAGCAACGATGAAATAGGCGTGCCCAACTGGTGTGCTGTTTCCTTGGCCATGCCCACCCAAATGCGGTTTTGCTCCATGCTGCGGGTAGCTTGGATGAGATAGTAGGTGACCAAAATAAGCACCAGAAAGACAAATACATACAGTATCGGCACCCAATTGAGCCATTTGAGCAGTGGCGTGTTCTCGTAGTAGAGGTAGGCGCGTTTGTTGTTGGCCAGGCGGAATTCAATGGGGTCGTTGGCTTGGGCCATTTCACACAACTTTTCGGCCATTTTTTCCGTTGTATTGAACTCGTTTTCGGGAATGTTTCCGCTACCTAGCACCTCGCCTTGCAGGCTGTCCACAATCAACACGGGGACAAATACGGTGTTGTTGGTGATTTCGTTCAGGAGCGACTCGTTGAAGCCGTCCAGCACTGAGCGCAATTCGGTGTACACGCGCGACTCCTTGTAGTAAAGCGTCATAGGCATTCCCCAGATGCGGTAGTGGAAAGGTTCGTTGTGGGAGAAGTCTTTCAGCAACTGGCCTTCCAGCTTCTGCCCAGCCAATTCGCTGGGTACAGTGATGATGGAGTCGCGATTGGTGATAATGATGGCAGTCTCGCAACTGTCCACAATGTAGCGCACATAGTCGAGGCTGAAGTCGGCATCGGAGTTCTCGTCCATTCTATCGAAGGAGCGCAAGATGTTGGTATACATCTCCATTTTGCGGTGTTCGTCCAAAGCCACATGGGCAAAGAACGCTTCGGAATAGTTCACCAGGCGAGCCTTTTGGCTGATGGCATTGGCCCACAGGCGCACCTTTTCCTCCTCCGATTTGCGAATCTGTTCGGAAAGATTGTAGATTTCAAAGAGCGCGAACCCCGCAAGAAGTATTGTAATAGCCAGTATTGTCCATTTCGCTTTCTTCATAGCCTTGCATACTTTTTACGATTTCACTAACGTAGAGGTCATCCTTTTATTGTGCTGTTTTATTTACAGTTCGCGCTTTGTATAGCGATGTAGGCTACGGCATTTTGGCAGATGTGACGCCATATATGTGGCCCGTCATATTATAATACTCCCGGAATTTTAGACAACCGCATAGGTTGCAGAAAGAAAAATT